>NZ_LIRO01000139.1:0-50277 GCF_002742025.1 Limnothrix sp. PR1529 | reverse complement strand
CTGTCATTCAACACTTCTGGCCTCATCCATCCGCGAAAAATTGCGCAAGGACAGAATAATTTGGCGAATCCGCTCGGTTCCTAAGTTCATGGAAGATAGGATTTTGGGCAAATCTTCCTGAATAAATTCAAAATCCGATTCTTCATCTAAATCAGCAATCATCCGCACTAATTCAGGATGCTTGGCACAAGAACTGGATTGGGCCCAATTTCGGAGTTTTTCTGTCCAACCTAACAGCAACTCCACATGACTTTGCACATGTTTGAGGTTGCCATGAATAAAACTCACCGGATTATTAATTTCATGGGCCATGCCGGCCACCAACTGGCCCAAGGAAGACATTTTCTCGCTTTGCACCATCCAGAGCTGGGCTTTTTTCAGCTCATCCAAGGTGGCTTCCAGTTCGATCGTCCGTTGGCGCAATTGATCTTCTGCTCGCTCCCGTTCCTGCATTTCCCGCTGCAAACGAGTCACAACCAATTGCAAATCTTGAGTGCGTTTGGTGACCTGTCGTTCCAAATCTTCATTTGCCGCTTGCAGAGCCTTTTCGGTTTGGTGTCGTTCGATCGCCACACGGGCCAAATAGGTTGCCTTAATCAACAATTTGCGATCGTGGGGATGGGGGCGGTGGGGAAAGGGGTTATACATGGCAAAGGTTCCCAACACCTGACCTTCACAGGACAAAATGGGCGTGGACCAACAAGCCCGCAGGCCAAAGCCGATCGCCAAATCCCGAAATTCAGCCCACAACGGATCGATCGCAATATCTTCAACAATTACGGAAGCTTTGTGATAGGCAGCCGTGCCGCAGGATCCCACCGCAGGCCCGATCGGGATGCCATCAATGCATTGGTTATAGTCGGGCGGCAGGCTGGGTGCTGCCCCATGGCGTAATCGTTGGGTTTCCGCTTCTAGTAATAAGAAAGCGCAAAAAGTTTGACAGGACGTGTGGGCTTCAATGAGTAAAGCTAATTCCGTGAGCACGGTTTCTAAGGGTTGGCCTTGGGCAATTAGCTCCAAAATATGATTTTGACCATCTGCCAGGGCTACCAAATTCTGGTGATAGATCAGGGGAATCGTTTTACCCTGCACCGAGTCACTGACCGGGTACAAGTCCGCCACTTGAAGAGGAGAAAATTGCATAGTAATCACAATTAATATTGACTAGGTGTTTTAGGTGTTTAGGGTTGGTCATCAAAGCACTTGAAATCCTGATGCTGCTGTTAGCAAATCCTTAGGCAGTCAGGAACTTCAGACCCTTGTTGCAACGATTGGTATCGACGACTGTTACGACGGATCGTTACGACGATCACAGAGCAATTTTGGAGGCAAAGAGCTTGCGAATTTTGTCTGCGATGGTTTGAACTAGAAAATTAGCGATTAGTTTGCCCACAAGAGGCAAGGCGCACCCAATGATCGATGGCTCAACAATGGCTCAACAGAGTCGCCAGTGAGAAAACCGACGAGTTTAGGTATAGCGGTCAGGGGTGAAAATCTGGTGAAAGCCGATCTTGATTTGATGGCAAATCCGCCCCGAGTGGGTAGCGCAGGAGTCGCGTTAGAGACCTAGACACGACAAGATGGTGCTGATCCTAAACGCGAGTTTCAGCCACCAACGGTAGATTCTGATTTCTCTCTAGTTTTGACCAAAATTCCGCTGTTTTGGAGAAATTTTGGCTTTTCTGCTGAATCAGCGCACAAAAGTGCCACCTAAGCGGCAGCGGATACCGAAGGGGGCAAGCGATCGGGGCGGAATCCCAGGGCGGCCAATTGCTGTTGGGCTGTGTGGGCGGCTCGCTCCCAAGTCCAGAGGCTGGCGGCTTCGGCTCGGGCGATCGCCCCGCGTTGTTGGGCCGCTTCCCGATCGTGATAAACCTGCCGCATCAAGGCCACCAGAGCATCCAAGTCCGGCTCGGCCCAGTGGCCCCAGTCCAAGGCGGGGTCAAAAAACTGCGGATCATTGACGGGAATTAGGTTTTTGACCGGAATCAGGTAAGCATTGCCCGGGTGGGCATAGGCCCGCAGGCCGCTCCAGTCCGTGACAATGCAGGGCAGTCCACAGGCCATGGCTTCCAAAATGGGCAATCCCCAAGCCTCGCCCCGGGTGGGCAACACAAAGGCATCGGCTTTTTGCAGAACTTGCACTAGGCCCGATCGTCCGGCTGGATGGCTGGGCAAAATGCGATAGGTCTCGGCCCCCAGCAGCCGCGCGGCATAGTCGATCGATTCCTGGAGGTCAAAGCGGGGAATGTAGCCGTTGTGGGCGTGCAACACCAGTTCCACGGGATCTTGGGGTTCAAAGGCCTTGGCAAAGGCTTGGATCAGCAGATCGATCCCCTTGCGCCGTTCCCATTTGCCCACACAAAGGAACCGGAAGGGCCGCTGCCGCAAGTCGCGATTCAGGGCTGAGGGGCGGTGGGGATGGGGCTGAAAGACTTGGGGGTCAACCCCTTCCGGCACAACGGCCAGGCGCTGGGGGTCAAGCCCGGACTCGATCGCCACTTGGCGCTGCCAAAGGGACGGAACCCAAAGGTAATCGAACCGATCGAGTAATTGCTGAAATTTTTGATGAACGTGGGTGGTTTCCCACACAAACAGCCCAATTTGGCAGCAACCGGGAAAGGGCGGCATCGGCAACCCGGACACAATGACCAGGGTGGGGGCATTGGCCGTCGGGCTGAGACCGGCCGCTAACAGTTCCGGCACGCCCCGTTCCCAGTCGGCCAGGGGCTGGGGAAGCTGCCAATCACAAAGGGCGATCGGCTCGATCGGGTGCAGTGCTCCCGCGAGCGATCGGGCATGGGTTCCCCAGCCACCGGGGGCAAAAAAATAGCTCGCAAAATTCAACACAAGCGATCGCAGCAATGGTTGAGGACAAAAGACGCAGCTTGCTGTCTCGATCGGTTGGAATCAACTGGAATTAACAAACCTCAGAGGATGGCTGAAGCGACTGGGGGCAATGGTCAAGCCCTAACGGTCTTGGGATCAAGGGACTTGATCAGCTTTGCTTTGTCGGTGGATGAGACCCACAAGCAAGGTAGCCATTGCGGCTTTTCAGGCATCCTCTCAGGCTATTTCAAGTGCATTCGCGCGATCGCCTCAATCCTATGGGGGTTCTCAATTGAACTCCATCAATTCTGTGCCAATCTGTAACTGTCTATGCCAACTTTAATTGACTAGAATTTAATTGACTGAAAGTGGGGTTGGCTCTAACAATTAGTTGCAACAAAGTCGTTGACTTAAAAAGAAGACATTTCTAAGGGTGATAAAAATTAACGGGTTTAAGTAGGGTTAAATTCACCCCTAATTGCATCACTCATTCCCGATCGACTATTTCGCTTCCATCCAGTTTTGACCCGCATGAACTTCCACCGCCAGGGGCACACTCAAGGTGACCGCTGATTCCATGGTTTCCTGAATAATTGGGCGCACAAAGTCCCACTCTTCCGGAGGCACTTCAAAGATCAATTCATCATGCACTTGCAACAGTAAAGTTGCCTGGGTGGATTGCAACCGTTGATGGAGTTGAATCATGGCAATTTTGATGATGTCGGCGCTGGAACCCTGAATGGGAGCGTTGGCCGCCGCCCGCAGCAATTGGGCATCATTTTGACCATTGACCCGCAACCGATCGAGGTCGATCGCCTGGGGATCGGAGCCGCGCAATTGATTCAACGAAGGACTCATGAATTGAAAATAGCGCCGTCGGCCCAGGAGCGTATGCACATAGCCCAGGGCGATCGCCTCGCGCTGCATTTGTTGCAAATACTCAAAGACCTGGGGATAGCGTTGGTTAAAGCGATCGATAAATTCCTTGGCTTCCATGCGCGACACGCCCGCTTCCCGAGCAAACCGTTGCGCCCCCATGCCGTAAATCACCCCAAAGTTGATGATTTTTCCCAGCCGTCGTTCTTCGGGGGTAATGTCAGGGCGATCGAGCAATAATTGCGCGGTCAAAGCATGGACATCTCGCCCCGTTTGATAGGCCTCAATCAAGACCGGTTCCTGACTTAAATGGGCTAAGATTCGTAGCTCAATTTGGGAATAGTCTGCTGCGGCCAACAGCCAGCCCGCTTTGGGTAAAAAAGCCCGCCGAATTTGCCGACTAAAGGCCGTCCGAATCGGGATATTTTGCAAGTTGGGATTGGATGAAGAGAGGCGACCCGTGGCCGTCACCGTTTGATTAAAGTCCGTATGGACGCGATCGGTTTGGGGCGAAACCAACTGCGGCAGCGCATCCACATAGGTAGACTTCAGTTTGGCTAAGGTGCGATGCTCCACGATCGCTTCCACCACGGGATGATCATCCTTTAACTTTTCCAGGGTGGCGGCATCCGTGGAATAGCCGGTTTTGGTTTTGCGAGACTTTTTGGGATCAAGACCCAATTTGCCAAACAACAATTCACTGAGTTGCTTGGGTGAACCTAAATTAAAAGTCTCCCCAGCCGCTGCGTAGGCCCGCTGTTCGATCGCCAATAAATCTGTTTCTAATTGCTTAGAAAATTCTGCCAAATAGGCCGTGTCAATCCGAATGCCTCGCCCTTCCATGGCCGACAAAACTGGCTCAAGGGGCAGCTCCACCTGCTCAAAAAGTGGCAACAAATCCTGCTCGCTAGACAGTTGCGATCGCAAGATATTGACCAAATGAAATGCACTATAAACATCTGTGCCGCAATAGTTGGCAACGGCAGCAATGCTCACCGCTGCAATGGTTTGTCCCTTCGGCACCAGATCTTGGTAGCTGGTGGCGCTGATTCCTAAATAGCGCAATCCCAAATCTGTTAGGTTATGGCTGGCTTCTGGATTCAGCACATAACTGGCAAGCATTGGGTCAAAAATTACCCCGGCCAGTTGAATTCCCTGGCTGCGCAAAATTGCCCGATCGAACTTGGCATTTTGCAGCACCTTGGGATGGTTTTCACTTTCCAAAATTGGTTTCAGCGCTTGCAACACCAGCGATCGATCAAGCTGTTTTCCCGTACTGTGTCCCACGGGAATATAAGCCACCGTGAATTGTTCCGCATTGCCATAGCAAACCCCAATTCCCACCAAGGCCGCTTTTCGGGGATCTAGGTCAGTGGTTTCTGTGTCCCAAGCAGTGGGATAGTCACGGTTTTGGCAGCGCAACAGTGCGGCAACCAGCGCCTCCAATTGATCGGGTGTAGTAATAATTTCTGGGGTGAATTCGGCTGGTAGTGGCGGATTTTCCTTGAGCAAATCGGTCTCTTCGGCACTGAAAAACCAAGTATCTTCTGCTTCTAAGGTCGAAGCTGGGGAACTGCCCGCTAATTGGGGCGATCGGCCCGCAGAACTCGTTTCATTGCCTGTCCCTTGCTCCGCTCCCAAGGTTAACTGACCATTACCAAATCGAGCCTCCAAACGTTCAATTTGCTTCAGAAACTGATTCAGTTCTAGTTTTTCCAGCAGGGGAGTGAGGGCAGCGCGATCGAATCCGCTTAATTCACAGTCGGCCAAGGCCAAATCTAAGGGCACATCACATTTAATTTGCGCCAAAAACTGAGAATGGTAAGCAGCGTCTCGATCGGCTTCCAATTTGCTCCTGACGGATTTTTTCAGAGAGTCTAGTGCCTGATAAATTCCATCCAAGGACTCATGCTCTTGCAGAAGCTGGGCGGCGGTTTTTTCGCCAATGCCTTTCACCCCCGGAATATTATCGGATTTATCCCCGCAAAGGGCTTTGAAGTCCACCACCTGATCCGGACGAACGCCCCATTTTTCCACCACTTGGGCTGCACGATATTCGCTGTAGCGGGAAGACTTTACATCACGCCCACCCAAGTGCAAAACGCTGATGCCTTGCTGGTCATTAATGAGTTGAAATAAGTCCCGATCGCCGCTCAAAATTTTGACCCGATAGCCCGCCGTGATGGCCTGTTGGGTCATTGTCCCGATCGCGTCATCTGCTTCAAAACCTGGCGTTTTAACAATGGTTAAATTCAGCGCCACCAACAGGGTTTCGAGATGCTGAATATCTTCAATAAACTCCACGGGAGTTTCCGGTCGCCCATCCTTGTAGGTCGCATCGGCTTCGTGGCGAAAGGTGGGCTGACGAGTATCAAAAGCCAGGGCGATCGCTTGGGGTTTTTCAAGGGCGATCGTGTCTAATAGGGCCTTAATAAATCCGTAGCAAATGCTGGTGGGAATGCCTGTGGAAGTACGTAGTCCACCATCTCGTCCATTCACGAAGGCATAGAATGCTCGGAAAGCCAAGGAATGGCCATCTACCAAAAGCAAGGTCTTTGCGGAGTCGGTCATGGGGCGATTGCAGAATGCTCGCCCTCAGCATAGCAGCCCCTTTGCGCACCGGGCGATCGGGCAGCTCGCCCACTGCTTGGCCCCATTGGCGATAATAGAACTAATCAACCGTTTCAGGAGTTGTGAGCAATGATTGCGATCGCCCCGCTGGCTCCCACCCAACTCATCGGCGAAAAACGTGTGACGCTGCGTGGCCTAACTTGGCAAACTTACCAACAGGTTCTCCATGCCCTGCCGTTCCGTCGTTCTGCTCGCTTGACCTATGATCATGGAGTTTTAGAAATCACTATGCCCTTGGAAGATCATGAATTTTCGATTCGTCTCATTGAGCGCTTTATCATCATCATGATCTTTGAGATGGGTCTGAAAATTAAGACAATGGGATCTACTCGGATTGAGCGTGAAGAGCTTGATCGCAGCTCAGAACCTGATTGTGCTTACTACATTCAAAATCAAGCACGGGTTGCGGGTCGAAGAGTTGATTTTGCGACTGATCCTCCGCCGGATCTGGTGGTTGAAGTCGATATCACCCACACGGATATTGATAAAAATCGGCTCTATGCTGCGATGGGTGTTCCAGAATTGTGGCGATATAACGGCCGTGATTGGCGCATTTTTATTTTGGAAAATGGGGATTATCAAGAATCGGAATTCAGCCCCATTTTTCCTTGGGTGCAAAAAGCGTATTTATATCAATTTTTGGCAGAGGCTCAGCAAGATGAAATTGCTGCTGAACAAGCATTGCGCCAGTTGGTGCGTGATCACTTAGCCCAGTAAGTAATTTGGGCTGGGATTCCTTGGACAACTCTGGAAACTTCATTCCTGAGGAATCAGGATCCGTGAGTCGCCGCCCCTGAGAAAAAGCGGTACGATCGAACCGGGGGCTTCTGGCGAAGTTAACCGGATTGGGTTCCCGATTCGCAGAACAATACCCTAGAGATTTGCGTCCACATCCCTAGCTCGCTTCGATGATGAAGCTGGATTGCACTGGGATCATTCCATCGACGACGGGGCTGCATCTCTGAAGTCAGCAACTGGGCTGGCAATTCCCCCAACGTCAATTTTGGGAGGTCAGAATCATGACTCAGCGAACTTTTCCTGACCGATTTCATTCTTGGGACGATGCGATCGACCTGAGGAAAATTGTGGTTGATAAGCGATCGCGGAAACGCTCGAATGCTGCTAAATCCCGCCGCCGCAATCGGCGATCGGAAAATGGACTATTGAGCAGCCAATTGCGCCACAGTTGGGAATCCATGGCCGACTGGGTGTAGGGTCAATTCAATGCAATTGCTCAAGAATTGTTCACAACAATTGCTCAAAATTGTCACTGACCAGTTCCATCGGCCAATTTTGTGGGGGTGTACGGCCGTACGCCCCCACTTGGACTACTTGAGTTGGACTGTTGCTGTTGAGGGAATGGAACTTGCCTCAACAGAGTTAGTCCAGTTGATTGAGCTTTAGTTTGTTGATCCAGTCCGTTGTTGATCTAGCTCGTTGATCTTTAGTTCGTTGATCTTTACTGATCAAGGGCGGCTCGCAAATCCCGGCAGAATGCTTCAACGGCGGCTAGACCCGCTTCCGGCGTGCCGTCGGCCAATCGCTTCACAAAGGCACTGCCCACGATCGCCGCATCAGCCCCCCAAGTACGCACCTGCACCGCTTGCTCCGGCGAGGAAATGCCAAAGCCCACCCCGATCGGCTTATCGGTAACCTGGCGCATGGCGGCCAAAATTTCGGACACGCGCCCGTGCATTTCGCTGCGCATCCCCGTTACCCCGGTCACACTGACCAGATAAATAAACCCTTGGGACTGCTGGGCAATGGCTTCAATCCGATCCTTGGAACTCGTCGGAGCCACCAACAAAGTGACTTCCAAGCCCGCTGCTGCCGCTGGCTTCAGCAGGCCGTCTGCTTCTTCGAGGGGCAAGTCTGGCACGACCAGGCCCGCCGCCCCGGCCGCTTTCACATCTTGAATGAATTGCTCAATTCCTCGATTCAGAATTGGGTTGTAGTAGGTGAACAGGACGATCGGGGCGGACAGTTCCGGCGACACCCGCTGCACCAGTGCCAACACATCATCAAGGCGAGTGCCGTTTGCCAAGGCCCGAGTGGCGGCCGCTTGGATGGTGGGGCCGTCCGCTAGGGGGTCGGAGTAGGGCACGCCCAGTTCAATCAGGTCGGCTCCTGCCCGATCGAGTCGCCGCAGGGCCTCCTCCGTTGTTGCCAAATTCGGATCCCCGGCGGTGATGAAAGGGATCAGGGCACAGCGTTCTGCTTGGCGCAGGGTGGCAAAACGTTCAGAAACAGAGACGGTCATGGTGGCAGGCGATCGATCAACTCGGTGGTCAGGACATCAAAAACGGCCAGCAACTTCGCCCACAGGCTGGATTCAGGGTGAACCCTTGTTGGGGGCTGAGGATGCTGGCTTTGAATTGGGGGGAACGGGCGGCGCGTTGGTGGCGAAGAATGCGGATTAGGGTGACGGATGGGTCGGGTTCGATCGATCCGTTTCCGCCGCTTCCGCTTCCAAGCGAGCTTCCAAGGCGGCCAACTCCTCTGGTGACAGTGCTTCCAACTGCTTCTGCAAAACCGCGTCTTTGTAGTCTTGCAACTGCTGGGAGTAGGTCATCTTTTGGGTCAGGGCCCGCACCAGATAGGTCAGCAACCAGCCCATCAATCCTACTACCAACGCGGCCTGAGTCCAGATGCCCGCATTGGTGGCATCAATGCCCACCAGTTGCAGGAGACCATAGACCAGCCCCCCACCCAAAAAGACACCTAACCCAATCAGAATCGCGTCAATTCGCCGCATGTTTGCTCGATCGCCCCTGTCAATTGCTCACGATTGCTCACCATCATCCAACCCATCACCCTGGCTCGATCGCCCAAGCGGGACAATCGAGGCATCCTAGGCATTAAGTGGCCAGACGTTAAATAAATGGCCAGACATTAAATGGCCCGACGTTGGGGACGCAGATTCAAAAACGGAGACAACAACAGCAGCCCGGGGAAGAACAAAAACACCGCAAAGTAGGCCAAGAGCCGCTCGATCGAGCTAGCCACATACCACCGTTTTTGGAGATAAACGTAGAGGCCCAGCGGCAACACCACCAGGTAAGCCCCCGCCAGCGCCGCATACAGAATCAGCGCGATCGGCAAATCCGTCAAAGCCATAAACCAGACCCTCGCCTGAACGTCATCCTGACAGCCCGTACGGACAACCGCAGCCCCTTGCAACCGATTAGCAGCCAGCGATCGGCCCCTAATTTCCGGTTGCGATCCTCAGCGCTGCGCCTTTGTCCGTAACCAGACCACAACCAGACCACATTTTATCGTTCCCCTTCCCCTTCCAAGGGCGATCGGCCCCTCAAAAAATACAATTGCAACCATTAGTCGATCGCCATTCAAGAGTGGGGACAAGGGGCTTAAGCCCCTTGTCTGTGGGATTGCGGGGGCGCACAGAGCAGTCATTGCGACTTTTCAAAGATCTAGCCAAGAGATCCCGTCAAGACTGAGGAGTTGCTCAACTCTTGCCTCTCTTCCCCCTTTGCGAGGTATGATGGGACGGCTCAACGTTACCCGTTAACTTGAGTTGTCCTTAGGGGCGAGTCAGCTTAATTGATTCGGTCTAATTGATCGGTCTAATTAATCAATTGGCTCCACTAAGGGGGCATGGCGGAATGGTAGACGCTACGGACTTAAGACAATTGAGCCTCGGTTGAGAAATCGATCGAGTGGCAGCTCTCAAACTCAGGGAAACCTAAGGCACGGAACCAATTCTGGGACGTTGTTCGCAGATTATCCTGATCGCTACGGCAATCCTGAGCCAAGCCGAAGGCACAAGAAGCTCGCGGGCTTTTTCTTCGGAAGGTGCAGAGACTCGACGGGAGCTACCCTAACGTAACCAGCCGAGGGTAAAGGGAGAGTCCAATCTTCAACGCCAAACGGTCGATCGAGCAGTTTTGCTGACTCACAAGCCGAATTGTGCAGGGGCGAAAGCCACAGGAAGATGAAAATCCGTTGACCCTAAACGGTCGTGAGGGTTCGAGCCCCTCTGCCCCCATCCTTAAACCCATTTATCATCCAAAGCTCCGGCCAGTGCTTCTGGTCGGAGCTGCGCGTGGTTAACCGGCAATTTAACTAGAGGCGCTGGTGTAGAACCGGAGGGCAAACCGCCAAAATTGATTGGACAAATACAACAGCCCGATCGCCAGCAACCCTGAAACTCCTACCAAAAACCAAGCATCGCGGCCCAAGGCAATTTCCGCCGGCACAGTGGTCATAAACAACACCGGCACAATGAAGGTAAAGAAGAAGCGAAATGCCGCCGGATAGGCCGTGAGGGGATAGCGCCCAGCTTCCAACAGCCCCCGCAATACTTCCGTGATGTTATAGATTTTGGTAAACCAAATGCTGGTGGCTCCTAACACAAACCAGAGACTATATAAAATTAGCAATCCAAAGCTGAGGGGCAACATTGCCCAGCCATATTGCCACCAGGGAAGTTGTAGATTGATCCCCGCATAGAAAATCAACCCCAAACCGAGGGCAATGTCAGGAAAGCCCCAAAGGGAAACGGCGCGGGTGGATAGCCAAAATTGGCTGCTAATGGGTTTCAGCAACACAAAATCCAGGGTTCCTAGCTCCACCTGGCGCACGATGCTGTTGAGGTTGGGAGCTAAAAAGGTGTTGGAGAAGCCTTGTAAAAATAGAAAGAGACCCAACACCAAAAGTGCTTCATGCCAGTTCCAGTTTTGGAAGGTGTAGCCCGTTCGATAAAACAAAAAAAGCCCAAAGCCGCTGGCAACTCCCCCGCCAATGGAGGAAATGCTGGCTAAGAGAAAGTTGCCGCGATATTCCATTTCGGCCGCGATCGCGGTGGTGACAAACAACCGCAGAAGTTTCCAGTGATGGAGCAGCATGGGTGCGAGGGTGGTAAGGGCCGATTTCATCCGGGGCGATCGGGTTGGGCGATCGCCCTCAGGATGGGCGGTTGAAGCGGACGGGCAAGAATGGCTAACCCACTACCCCACCGGCTCCAGGGACTCATCAATCGCCTGTTCAGCACGATCGCGGGCCGACTGTTCCGCCATTTCGATCAGGAACTGGAAGGCCTTCACCATAAAGGTGGCGCAATTGTAGGGCGATGTTTCATAGAACTGTTGCCAGGCCTGACCCTTACGCTCGTTGTAAATGGGTTCATCCTGGGGATGACGATCGAGCCAGGCCAACCGCACCGCGTGGCCCACCAACACATCCAACACCAGGTAATCATCAATTTGCAGCTCGGGGTTGCGATCGGTCAGGGCTGCCAACTCCGCCAACGCCTCCATACAAACCTGTCGGTAAAGCGGCGCACCAATCTTGTTCAGCAGGTGTTCCACTTGCAGGGCGAAGTTCTTTTCGCCGGGGGTCATTTCCGCCAACACCAAGGCACTGTCGAGCCGGTTGCGACGTTCCAGCTTGTCCCCAATCACCAGGCCCTTGCAGTGGCCCAACAGGTTCCAAACCTGGGGATAGAAATCCTTAGGCACGCGGTTCAATGCGCCGTCCAATTCCCGCTGGCGGGCCCAACTCCCAGCGGGGGGCAAACCCTCTTCCCGCTGCGGCACAATCGTCCATTCGATCGCCCGGCCCGTGGCCCGCAGGTGCAACGATTCCTGCTGTTGCAAGGCCAAGGTTGCGCCCTGATAGCCTTCCAGCACGTGGCGCAAGCGCAATTGCACCTCGTAGGGACTGAGTTCCATCAGTTGCTCGTAGGCCTCATCGGGCGTGACGAGCATTTCGCGACCCAATTCACTCACCAACAGCAGCAGAAAATAGCTGGTACGGAGGGTCAAAAAGCCTTTGAACAGGGCTGGATTGGACTTAATGAGCACGCCCAAGGCCACCAAAATTTCCTGGCTCAAGACCCGATCGCGGATGTCTTCCCCACAAAATTCATCAATTTTGGCCATGATCTCGTCGTGGGGCATGGGGCGATCGATCAAGGATCCCTCGCTGTAGGCGCGGCCCACGGCGATGAACTTTTGCCGCACCAGCAAATCCGTCACCGCATCCGAAAGGTTAATGTCCGCCTTGTTCAGCAGGCCCGCCGCCCGCCGCACAATTGCCCAATAGGGCCGACGGCGAGCAATCCCGTCAGATTCCACGACGCTGTAGCCCTGAAGGGCCCGGTTATAGATTTCCTCCACCAGCAGATTGAGCGGCACGGCGCGATCGTCCCCGGCAAAGCCCGTCTCAAAATCCGGGCCCACCAATCGCCACAGGTCTTGAATTAGCTCAATTTGCTCATACAGGTTCACCGTGGCCCGCAACCGGGTGAGCAAGCTCTTGGGATTGGTTTCCGACTCCAGTTGAAATTCCTGGCGACTGCTGAGGGGTTTGGTGTCCGCTGCCGAAAAAGCCAGGTATTGGGACAGGGGCAAGGGTGCGCCATTGGCCACGGATTGCTCGAATTCGTAGCCGTGGAGAAAGTCAATCCGCTCGCTCCCGGCGGTGAGCACAAAGGATTGCAGCCGTCCCAGGCGAATCGGCACATTGTTGCATTTGCCAGCTTTGAAGTCCGCAATCAGGGAGAGCAGGGGCGATCGGGTGTCGAGGTCGGCCTCTGTGGATCCCAACATTTCCCGAGTCAGCAACAGGGTCATGGTCGGTCGCCCCAACTGTCGCCACTGGCGGGCAATGTAAGCCAGTTCGCTGCGAATCTGGGAGGTCAAAAACTCCGGATCTGCGCCCGAATAGAACTGCTCTTGATCCAGGAAGGAGGGCAGAAAGACCATGGTTTTGCCGCAAATCGAGAAAATTCGCGACGTGGTGAGGGTGCGCAGCCGCCGCAGGGGCCGCCCCGTGAGGCCCAGGGCTTCGTTGCGGCCGATTTGGGCATAGGCCGCCGAAAGATCCCGCGCGGGCCGCACCTCGATCGGGGCCACCTGATCCGGCGTTTGGGTTTCAATTCCGTAAATTGCCAGTTGATGTTGCAAGGCCGCATCTTCCGATAGCAACACCATTTGCACCAACGGTTCCCGCACGGCTCCCGGGCGCGATCGCCGGCCAAGGGGATCCAAATCCGCCACATCGATCAGCTCTTCCAACACCAACTGACCCAGCAGCCACAGGGATTGGGCCCAAACCAGGGGTACGTTGTCGTTGGGTAAGCGGGTTTGGGAACCGGGGTTGGCCTGTTCGGCGGCGATCGCCTCCTCTGGCACGTAATAGACCTCCGGCAACAAGGCGAATCCCTCCCGTTCTACGGCTACCCCTTGCAATCGGTGGTGGTAGTCCAAGGCCCTGTCCCGATCGCCCCGAAACAGGGCATCCAGCAGCAAATAGGTCCAAAACAGCGGCCACTCACACTCAATATGCTCAAAACGCTTGAGTTCGTAGGGTTCGTAATGCAGGCGACTGGTGTCTTCAAGGACGGTTTGGTGACCATCCCGCAGGAACCGCTTGCAGCCGTAGTGCCCCTCCAGTTTTTCGACAATTTGCCGCCGCGTGCGATCGACCAAGTTCGCATCATCCACCGCGAACGCCGGGAAACCGATGATGCTCAACAGGGCCCCATCCACCTCCTTAGAGGCCGACTCGCGCGGCAACAGGGATTCCAGCGTGGCCCGCGATCGGGCAATTTCATCCTCCAGCACATGCAGCACGGATGATTGCGATCCCCTTGCCCCAAACAGATCAAAGCCATTCAGCGCTTCCAACGCCGCCTTTGCCATCCCGATCGAGCTGGCGTTCAGCTCCGGGTTGCCGTGATTAATCTTGTTGCCCCGTTCCCAAATGCCGTAATCGGCCGTGCGGTAGGCGCGCCCAATGTAATAGACCAGATTTTGGACAAAATTCACCTCGTCGGTGGTGTAAATCACCTCCAAGCCCGAGGCCGTCATTTGCGCCAAGATCAACAAAAACACTGAGGTGGCATCAATCTGTAGATGGCCCCAGCCGTCATCGGCCACCACCGTGTTGCCTGTGCTCGTGTCGTACTTGGCATGGAGCGCATCCAATGGATCTTGGGTGTGCTTAAAGCGCTCCACCTTGTGGGCTTGCCGCATCATCGATGACAACAGCCCCCGCATCAGCTTCACCACGCTCTGCTGAATTTCGTAGCCGCGCCCCGCTTCGAGTCCCGCCTTGCGATAGGCCAGCGCCAGCCCCCAGGCCGCCAAGATGCTGTAAACGTTATCGCGTACCCAAGCATCGGTGTAGTCCCCATGGATATTAACGGCGGTGCTGGCAGGCATCAGGCCGCTGATGGGGTGTTGGCGGTTCAAAATGACCTGGGAAATCAGCCGATCGAAATACTCCAGGCGATCGCGACGGGACTGAGAGGCGGTCATAGGCTACAGCAGGGACTTAAAGACACTATAGACGGTTTATTTTCCTGGATCGCGGCAACGCTGCAGCCGTTGATGAACCCTTGAGGGAGACCCAGGGGCCGCAAGCTGTGCCGGGGCGATCGGGAACATCCGCCAAAGGAGTGGGGGCAATTGTGATCGGAATCTCCCTGGCTAGCCAGGCGATCGCCGTAAAATTGGCTCAAGGGGATTGCAACGGTTGTCAATTTCTTGTCAGCCCTTGGTCAGCAATATTGCAGCCACCAACGGTCAGCCGCTCCTAGCCCTGCCTCCAAATAGCCCCCCAAAACGGGCCCAAGCTTCCCTATCCAGCGCGCTAAATTTCGACTAAATGAATGGGCCTTGCTTGTTCACGAAGTTCGAGGAGGGGAATTGAGATCTAACTCGAAATTCTACGGAGTCTTGCTCTGGGAACCGTTAGAATCGATTTTTAGATCTCAATGATGGGTCTCACCCCCCATAGCGGTTGATCGGGGGAGTCCGCACCGGGAACAACGGGGAGCCTATTCAACTTCAATGGGATGGGGGCTGGTCGAAAGTGATGCAACAAAACCGTTTGGGAGGCAAATCGGTTCGGAGAATTCGGCAAAATCGGGGTCGAATAGAGCGATCATTGCTGTTGGGGACCGCAGAGTCCACAATCCCGCAAGAGTCTACGGCTGGGTTCAACCTTGGGGTTGCTTGTCTGATGTTGGGGGTAAAGGCGCAAGTTGATGCAAGGCTGCAACAATCTACGCGGCTCTCTATGCGGCTCTGTGCGAATCGATTGAGGCATTATCCCGACCATTGCCTCGCTGCTGTGGCAATTGAGGAGTAGCAACGCAAACACCTGCCTGAGTAATTCTTGTTGGACGAGTGAATGGTTAGTAATTGCTCGCGACTAGGGCAATTTGAAGCTAGGGGTTTCACCCCTCCTATGCTTGAGTTAGAACCCTACGGGATCACACTAGGGTTAAGTTGGGCGTGGGAGTGCGCTCCGAACCATTGTCGCGAATTGATTGGTCGCCAATTAAGTCTCCAATTGATCGATCGCGAATTTATTCAGGTGCATTTGCCGTTGCTGTTGCAAATCGTTGTGCAGTCGCCATGGCAGCTTCCAAGTCAGGTTCGACCGAAACCACCGGCCGAGACCCAGGGGTCTCCAGCCGATCGGGGGCAGTGGATCGATCAACCCTGTGGTCAACCATGGGTCAGGTCAGGTCAGCGATGTTGGCCCGAATCCATTGGCCAAGGGCTGATGTGGCGGAACTATCAGGGGGCCAGGAGGGTGATCGCGTGAACTTACGCCGAAAAACCTTGGCGATTGTGGGGATGGCGGCGGTGGTGTCGATCGTGACGCTCTGCATTGCGCTGTCGGTGTTGGTCTCTGGGGACTTTCGGGCCCTGGAGGTGCAATATGCGCGCCAAGATGCTCAACGGGCCATGGATGCCCTCTCGGCGGATTTCGACAGTCTGGCGGTGGCGGCTCAGGAATATGCGGAGTGGGACGATACCTATGAATTCATTGAAACGCGCAACCCTGCTTATATCCAGTCCAATCTGATCGATCGCACGTTTACGGCTTTGCGGCTGAATGCGATCGCGATTGTGAATCGCCAGAAGCAAGTGCTTTACAGCCAAGGATTTGATGCGAAGCGGGGACGGTTGCAACCGGCCGATCGCTCCCTGCTGGACTATTTGGCTGGGCCGGGCCAAACGACGCTTTTACAACAGGATCAGCCCGATCGCGTAATTTCAGGGCTGGTGTCCCTGCCGGAAGGGGTGTTGATGGTGGCGGCCCGCCCGATCGTCACCAGTCAAGGAGCCGGCCCCATTCGTGGCGCGCTGGTGGTGGGCCGCTGGTTGGATCAGGCGGAAATCGATCGCCTGGCGGAGGGGGTGGAATTACAGCTTTCCCTGCGGCCGGCGGTCAGCCTAGAACAATTTCAGACCGCGGACTCTGGAACCCTCGGCCAGCCCATGACCCTGGAGGTGAGCCGGCCCGGTTTGGCCCGCAGCCCAATCTCCATCACGGCCCTAGAATCCTTGGATCTGTTGCGAGCGGAAATTCTGCTGCGGAACTTGGAAGGGGAACCGGCCCTGATTTTGGGGGTGACGCTTCCTCGGGAAATTGATCACCGTAGCCAACAGGCTATCCGCTACTTGGGAGCCGCCACGGTGTTTTGTGGGGTGCTCTTTGGGGGCGTGGCCCTGCTGTCGATCGAGAAATTGGTGCTTGCCCGCTTAACCCGCCTCAGCACTGCGGTGGCCACCATTGGCCAGAGCGGCAACCTGGCCACTCGCTTAGAAATGCCTGGCAGCGACGAGCTGGGTCTCCTGGCCAACAATATCGATGAGATGCTGGAGGCGCTCGATCGATTCCAACGGGAGCGATCGAGTGTCGAAGAGCGCTACCGGATCATGGCGGAGAACTCCACCGACTTGATCTCCCGGCAAACGGCTGACAATGTTTATATCTATGCCTCCCCCGCCTGCATGGCCCTGTTGGGCTATCACCCGGAAGAAATGGTGGGGCAACAGCGTTGGGACTTCATCCATCCGGCCGATCGCGCTCGCCTCATTGAAGAAGACCAGCACGCCCGCGATCGCAAAGCCACCTACACCACCCAATATCGAATTCGCCGCCACGATGGGTTCTACATCTGGTTTGAAACCACCAGCCGCGCCATCTACGACTCCCACAACGGCGAATTTCAGGGCACATTGTCCGTTTCGCGGGACATCACCCCCCGCAAACAGGTGGAGCAAGATCTGCGTGACAGCGAAAGTTCCATCCGTCGCCTCTATCAAATTGCCGCCGCCCGCCAACTGACCTTTGACGATCGATTGCAACGGTTGCTGCAAATGGGTTGCGAGCAATTTGGCTTGGAATTGGGGCTGCTGGTGGAAATTGACGATCGATTTGCCACCCTCCCGGATCCAGACCCTGCGGACTACAACGGTGGCATGGCCGCCGTGGGCGATTTGCAATGTCGCGTAGTGGGCATCTTTCACACGGGCGATCGCGCCCAAATGCCCAGCACCTGGGACTGGCAAGCGGGCGATCGGTTCCCCCTGCGCAACACCATCTTTCAAATTGCCGTTGCCCGCGAAGAGCCGCTGTATTTCGAGTCCAAATCCCTGGCTCAGCTCGGCCCCACCGCCGTCGATGCGGCCCTGGAAATCGAAGCCTACCTCGGCACACCCATCACCGTCGGCCGTCGGGGCTACGGCACCCTCTGTTTTTGGAGCAATCAAACCCGTAACCAGCCCTTCAAAGCCGTTGATATTGGTCTGTTGGAGCTGATGGGGCAATGGATCGGCGGCGAACTGGAACGCAAACAAGCCGCCGACGACCTGGCCCGGGCCCGCGACCAAGCCCTAGAGGCCACCCGAGCCAAGAGCGAATTTTTGGCCACCATGAGCCACGAAATCCGCACTCCCATGAACGCCGTCATTGGGATGACCGGATTGCTGTTGGATACGGAACTGACCAGTCAGCAGCGGGACTTTGTGGAAACCGTTCGCAGTAGCGGCGATGCCCTGTTGGCCATCATCAACGACATCCTGGACTTTTCTAAAATCGAATCCGGCAAGTTGGATTTGGAGTCGCAACCCTTCGATCTGCGCAGTTGTATTGAAGAGTCCCTGGATTTGTTAGCCGCCAAAGCCAGCGACAAGGGCTTGGACTTGGCCTACTGGATGGGATCAGCCGTTCCCAACCTAATCGTGGGGGACATCACGCGCCTGCGCCAAATTTTTGTGAACTTGGTGGGCAATGCGGTCAAGTTCACGGCCCGGGGGGAAGTGGTGATTCAGGTGGAAGCCAAGCCCCACACCACCAGCGACGAATCGAATGCCTTGCTGCAAAGCGATAGCACCCTGCCGCCAACCCGTTCCCACGACTACAACGCACCGCTTTACGACATTCACTTTGCGGTGCGAGACACGGGCATTGGTATTCCGAGCGATCGCATGAACCGCCTATTCAAATCCTTCAGCCAAGTGGACTCCTCCACCACTCGCCAATACGGCGGCACAGGGTTGGGGTTAGCCATCAGCAAGCGGCTCTCGGAAATGATGGGCGGGCGCATGTGGGTGGAAAGCGAACTGGGCAAAGGTTCCGTTTTTCACTTCACGATCGTGGCGGCGGCGGCTCCCTATGCATCCCTGGTGGATTTTTACGAAGTCCAGCCCTATCTGCAAGGGAAGCGGGTGTTAATTGTGGACGACAACGCTACCCATCGGGATATTTTGGTGCGGCAGGTGGAGGCCTGGGGCACGGTGACCCAAAGCACCGCCTCACCCCAGGAGGCGATCGCCTGGATGATGCAAGGACAATCCTTTGATTTGGCACTGCTGGATTTGCAAATGCCGCAGATGGACGGCTTGCAGTTGGCCCAACGGTTGCAGGATTTGGCGCTGCCCAAAACAACGCCATTGCGGATGATTGCCATGGCTCCGATGGGCTACCAGGAGCGCAGTGCCTCGCCGGTTTTTGCGGCAGTGGTGAACAAACCCATCAAGCAATCTCAGCTTTACAACGCGATCGTGACAGTGTTGGGTGGGCGCACGGCGGAAACGGTGGCCGCTCGATCGGTCATGGCCGATGTGGATTCCCATATGGCCGAGTTCCACCCGCTGCGGATTTTGCTGGCAGAAGACCATGCGGTGAACCAAAAGGTGGCGTTGCAGATTTTGCAGCGCATGGGATATCGGGCTGATGTGGCGGGTAATGGGATTGAGGTGCTGGAGGCCCTGCGTCGTCAACCCTATGACGTGGTGTTGATGGATATGCAGATGCCGGAGATGGACGGGCTGGAAGCCACGGAGCGAATCCGACAGGAGTGGGTGACGGAGCAAGGGCCCTACATCATTGCCATGACCGCTAACGCGATGCAGGGCGATCGGGAGGCTTGTATTCGAGCAGGGATGGATGATTACATCAGCAAGCCGATCCGGATTCAGAAGCTGGCGGAGGCTTTGGGGCGCTGTCCTTCTCGGGGGTTTGTCCAAGGGGGAACCGGCGAAACTGCGCCGGAACCGCCAACCTTGTCCGATGCGGTGTTGCCTGCGGTGGCGGAGAACGGTGCGGGAGCCGTGGCGATCGCCCTGCCGCAGTTGGTGACGGCCCTGGTGAGTGGTGACTCGGAACCGGTTGCCCCTGAGGCGCTAACCCATACCAGCCATGGGGAGCGAAATGGGGTTGGGTCGGAGGTTGACCTGGCGGTTAACCGAACAGCCCCGGAGCCGGCCGGGTTGCCCTTGCCCCCGGGGTGGGCGGCCAATCAGGAACCCATTTTGGATGAGCAAATCCTGAGCAGTCTGCGGGAAGTGGAGGTGCTGGATGAGGCGATCGAACTCTATTTGCGCGATTCCCCCATGCTGCTGGAAAAGGTGCGATCGGCCCTGAGCAATGGCAACACAGCCCACCTAAAGGATGCGGCCCATTCCCTCAAGTCCACCAGCGGAACCATGGGGGCCCTGTTGGTTTATCAAACCAGCCAGCAAATTGAAACCGCTGCAAAGCAAGGAGACCTCGCCCTCGCCCAGCGATGGTTACCCGCCGTGGAGCAAGAACACCAACGGGCTGTGGCCCGGCTCCAAAGTTTGGGTTTAGCGTTCCAGTCTTTGGAAGCGGAGGCTTGAGCAGCGCAGAAGTCAAGCCATTGCCATTGCATCGTGGCCTTGGACTGCTTGTCGGGATCGCTTGGATGGCTGGCATCACGCGCACTGCTGAATTGCCCCTTGGTTGAGCGGTTGATTCAGATCTGCCTCTGAATGAAGGCCGAGGGGCGTTGGGGCTGCGATCGGGTGTTTTGCGATACTTGACCAGTGAAATGCAATCCATCAACGGGATCAGCGACTGGGGCCGAAGTCTAATGGATCGGTGATCCCGGGCAGAATACCTAGAAAACCACAATGCGGTTTTGCTGTGCTATGAATCACAGCGATCGGGTAGTAATGGCCATACACTAAGAGACAGGGTGTCAGACCCCCTAAAGTCAACGCACTACCCTGCTAGTAACCATGGCTGCTCGTCCTGCTTGTATTGCGCCCAACGACCTGCGCGCCCGCAGTTTGGAGTTGCTGAACGCCTATCGGGCCTGTCCTTCAACGGAACTGCGCAATCGCTTGGTTGAGCTGAACTTTGGCCTGGTGAAGAAAGAAGCGGCCCACTGGGTTGCCCAATGCCAGGAAAGCTACGAAGATCTGCTCCAAATTGGCAGCATTGGCCTAATTCGGGCGATCGAGCGGTTTGATGCTAGCAAGGGCAACGCCTTTAGCTCCTTCGCCCTTCCCTACATTCGGGGCGAAATTCAGCACTACCTCCGCGATCGCAGTAGTTCAATTCGGATTCCTCGCCGCTGGCTGGAACTCCAGCAACAATCCGCCACCATCACCCGTAACTTGCGGGAATCCCTGGGCCGCCAGCCCAATGATTGGGAAATTGCGGAGGCCCTCGGGATTGAGCTGAGCGAGTGGCAGCATGTGGAGCTGGCTCGTCAAAATCGATCGCCCCTTAGCCTGGATGCGCCGGTACGCAGCGACGAAGAAGAACCGTCATCCTTGGGGGATACGCTCCCTGATCGGAAATATCGCAGCTTCCAACTGGCCGAAGAAGACCGCCTGCGTTTGAACCAAGCCTTGGTCAAGCTAGAAGAGCGCACTCGCCAGATCCTGGAATTTGTTTTCCTCCATGACTTGACCCAAAAAGAAGTGGCCGATCGAATGGGAATCAGTGCTGTGACCGTTTCCCGCCGGGTGCGCAAGGGTCTCGAGTCCTTGAAGGACATGATGGAACCCGTTGACGATTAGTTAATGGTTAACCATTGACGATTCAGCGTTGACGATTCAGCGTTGATGACTAACCCTTGACCACTCAGCGGTTCAGGTTGAACCTTTGGGTAATCACCTAGCCCCGTTCTGATCGCCTAGGAGTTGATCTCATCAAGCTCCAGAGGCCAGTTCTCAACCCGATTGAGGTCGCTTTCGAAGCAGCATTGCCAAACCCGAGGCCAATCGGAGATCAGGACTCAGAAAACGAGACGATCGCCTAGCCATTGGTTACAATGCTGGGCAGCTCAGTCCCTTGGACTCAACCATCCCGCGGACTCAACCATCGGAGAATTCACCTATGCCCAGCCTGGTACGGTTTGGGGCAGCCGTAGCCCTGCTGGTGGCAGCCACCAGTTGTGGTGGCCCCACAGACACTGCAACCACTGACGAGGCCAGCCCAACTGCGTCCCCCGCCAGCGGTACGGATGCGCCCACTGCCACCGTGCCCAAGGCTGACTTCAAATCACCCATGGTTGCCGGTCGCCCCAAGACGGCCGTACCCACCATCCAGCGGTTTATTCAGCCCACCAACATTGACGCAAGGGCCAAGCAAACCCAAACCGAAATTCAGCAAAATAGCAAGAACAGTCGGCGCGATCCCTTTGCGATTCCGCTGCAAGTGCAGCCCCTGGCCAAGTTGCCGGATGGCAGCCCTGTGGGCCCCAGCGTGACCCAATCTCCCCGACCGATTGCCATTCCATCCCCCACTTGGCAAGAGCCGGAAACCGATGTGGAAGGCCGCGATTTTCGAGGCTATCCACCACCAACGCTGGTTGATCCGCCCAAGCCGCGGCCGGCGGTGCGTCGTCCCACACCTGCCCGCTCTCCGGTGGCTGCGCGGCCGCAAGTGCCGCCTGTGACGGTTCCCAGTCAGCCGCCTGCGCCTCCTTCGCCCACGGATGCCCTCAGTTTGCGGGTGACTGGTGTGGTGCAAGTGGGCGATCGATTCCAAATCATTGTGCAAATTCCCGGTGAGAACTCCGAGCGCTACGTGAATGTGGGCGATCGAATTGCCAATGGCCAGGTGTTGGTGAAGCGGGTAGAACTGAGCAAGACTCTGGATCCGGTGGTGATTTTTGAGCAATACGGCCAAGAAGTGGCGAAAAATGTGGGCGACAGTGCCCAACCGATCGCCATGCGTTAGGGATTGCTTCAGCAAGATCGCTCAAGCAATTGCCGAACCCAACTGGCTCAGCTAAATTTCCCTAACCCGATTTGCTCAGCCAGAATTGCCCAACCAGAATTGCCCAACCAGAATTATTCAGCCAAAATTGCTTAATCAAGTTTGCTGAACCAAGTTTGCTGAACCAAATTTGCCTGACGGTCTGTTATCAAATTTCTAAAACCCTGATGTTGTTGTTTGGGTGACTGGTGGCTGCTGATGGTTTTGGGTATCCGCAGTTCCCGACTCTTCATGGTTAAAAGCTGTGGAGAGAGTCCTCGGGTGCTCAAGGTTTAGGACGGTTCAGCGATGGTTGAGCCACGCATCCGAGCGAGGAAGAAGTGAACCAGAAAGGAGTGAGGACATGGCTGGTTTAACGCGAACAACGTGGATTCGGGCCGTTTTGGCCACAACTTGCATGGCGGCCACCGCTGCGGTGGTCATGGTTGGTAACTCGTTACCGAGCAACGCCCAGCAAAGTTGGCCGCCGGGCTTTTATCGGCGAATGAGCGATTCCACTATCCGTTGGGTTGCGGGTGATGGTCGCATGTGCCGCGTGATGAATCGCGATCAGTTGACGGCTTTTGGGGGCGATGGTGTGGTGCGAGTGGTGGGCGATCGCTCCACGTTTGATCGGGGCCGGACGGATACAGGGATTTGCCCTTGGCCCGATGGCATCTATCGCGAAACCAACTGGCGCAATATTTGGCAGTTTCTCTACACCGTGGGTAGCCGTCGGTATTACTGCAACATCACCACTCAGCAACACCTCCAGGCTTACAACCTGGTCGATGAGCAAACAAACCCTGTGATTTTGACGGTTCCCAATCGATCGCGCCTGGGCTTCAAGCGGGAATGGGCGGGAGATTGTGTTTGGCCCAACGTTGGCAACAACTAGACGGGTACGGATTCCGATTCAGGGATCTCAGGTCAGTTCTCGGATCAGTTCTCAGATCAATAGCCCGATCGACCATCGCCCGATCGACCATGGCTTGATCAACGGCCGAATCAGTGCCCTGGTTGGCTGTCCTCGGTTTAGCGAGTAATAAAACTTAAAACCTCACCCCTTTAGTCGTTGGCTGGGCGATAGTAGCCTAGAGAGCAGCCACTTCACCCTAAACGGGACTCAACAGGACTGGCCTTCTGGACTGTCCTTCCGATGTGGGTGCGATCGTCACGGGCAGTCAGTCCGAGACTCAACATCGACGCGCCGATCGGGTTCATCCAGATTTCTGGGGGCGATCAAGGCAGCGTCAACCCATGGATGAATTAAACAGTTTCGGCTGTTTAATTTAGGGCCAAAGTCCCTGAGTCTTAGACCTGGGGATAGGGTCAAAAGAGAGAAAAATAAACCAAAGGAAGATAAACCTATGGCGGTTCAACGCGGTGCTAAGGTGCGGGTTCTGCGCCCCGAGTCGTACTGGTATCGGGATGTGGGCACGGTTGCTTCGATCGACCAAAGCGGCATCAAATACTCGGTAATTGTCCGTTTTGATAAGGTCAATTACTCGAACATTAACACCAACAACTTCGCGCCCGAAGAGCTGGAAGTGGTGGAAGCACCGAAGGCTGCTGCGAAAAAATAGGCGAATCACCGCTGCGATCGCCCGTTGGGGATGGTGGCAGCGTTGCGCAAACCAGGGCGCTGGCCTTGGTCTGATTCGTGGGTTGGTTCTTTGCAAGGCCGGGGGATGTTGTGCCAGAGCTGCCAGAGGTAGAAACCGTCCGGCGGGGGTTGGCCACAGCAACTCCCGGCTGGCTGATTGTGGGGGGTGAAGTGCTGCTCGATCGAGCGGTGGCGGCTCCGGAACCCGAGGCGTTTTTAGCGGGCTTGCAAGGCTGTTGCCTGGTGAGCTGGAAACGACGGGGCAAGTATTTGCTGGGCGAGTTGCAGCGAGCGCAACGGCCGGCCGGCTGGTTGGGGGCCCATTTGCGAATGACGGGCCAGTTTTTGTGGGTGGATCCGGCGACTCCGGTACATCAGCACACACGGATTCGGTTGCGACTGCGCTCCAACGCGATCGAGCGAGAATTGCGATTTGTGGATCAGCGCACATTTGGGCATTTGTGGTGGGTGTCACCCGATCGCCCGATCGAACAAGTGATCACCGGTTTGGCGAAGTTGGGCCCAGAACCCTTTGACCCGGCTTTTTCGATCGATTACTTTGCGGAGCGGCTGCGAAAACGCCACAAAACCATCAAAGCCACCCTGCTAGATCAAGACCTAGTGGCCGGTTTGGGCAATATCTACGCCGACGAATCCCTTTTTTTGGCAGGCATTTGGCCAGAAACAAGGGCCGCAGACCTGAGCATGGAACAGGTTGGCAAGCTCCATCAGCAAATTCGCCAAGTGCTGGAAGCCAGCTTGGCGGCGGGCGGCACAACCTTTAGCGATTTTGTGAACCTGGAAGGGGTAAACGGTAACTACGGCGGGGAAGCTTGGGTGTATAACCGCAAGGGGCAACCCTGCCGCGTTTGTGGCACGGCGATCGAGCGGTTGCGGATTGCGGGGAGATCGAGCCATGTTTGCCCTCAATGCCAGCCCCGATCGCCCCAAGCCTGAACCTGGAACCATGGGGGCTAATCAATGGCTATGGCTCCAAGATGGCCTGGGCCCGATCGGCCGCTGACTTCACCAACGCGGGTAGGCTGAGGCTGCTGTAGTTGGCAGGCATCGAAGATGGCGCTGCCGTGAACCCGTTGTCCTGGGTGGCTCCTGATGGGGTAGGGGCCGTAAAGGGCAGTTGAGGGCTGGTGGTCGATCGCCCGGCGGCCGGCTCTGAGCTGGTTGCTTCTGGGCCAATTTCAAAGGAAATCGATCGGCGCGGGCCGCTGCCCATGGGGCTAGGCGTTGCTGATGGGTTTCCTGCCGGAGCCGTGATGGCCGCCACAGAACGGTTGCTAGGCCCCAACGCTTCATCCGTGGGGGCTTCTGCATTGCGCACCAGTTCGCTCAGTTCCACGGCGGTCATCAATTGCGCCAGTCGATCGCGTGCCGATTGGCCACTGGCTTGGATTCGCTGGCCGATCGCGCTGCCGTCAGAAGAACTAATGGGGTTAGCCCCAGCTTGAGAGGGGCGCTGAGGAGCGATCGGGGCACTGGCCACAGCGGGCGAGCTGCTGGGCATCGGAGCTGCTGCGGGGCTGGGCAAGGGGGTGACCACGATCGGCGATTGCCCGTTGGTGGTTGCGGCCGATCGGGTGAAGCTCGGCAGTTGGGGTTGGGGGCGATCTCCGGTGGCTGTCAGTGGAGCCGTTGGGGCGATCGTCATTGGGAGGGCACTGGAACTAGGATTACCAGAACCGGGATTACCAGAACCGGGATTACCAGAATCGGGATTGCTTGAAACAAAATCACCCGAGCCAGAATTGGGAGTCAGATTGGGAGCCGATCGAGCCGTCAACACCATGGATTGGGTTAGGGGTTGGTCAAACCGGCGGGAAATGTAGGTTAGCTCCTGCAAAATCTCCTTCGCCCGATCGCCCTTAGCCACCCGGGGTTGGTAGTTTTGCACCCGCACCGGCACAAAGTCCACCTTCATTTGGCGATCGCGCAGGGCCACCTTCAGCACCGCCGTATCGTAGGTGCTGCGCGAGTGGCCACCAAAAATGAAGTTACCTAGGGAATAGACGATCGCCCGATCCTTGTAAACCTCAGCGCCTTGCAGCACATGGGGATGGTGACCCACCACCAAATCCGCCCCCGCATCAATGGCTCGCCGGGCGATCGACCGTTGGTAGGGAGCGGGATAGCGTGCCAATTCTTCGCCCCAGTGGAAATTCACCACCACCCAATCCACCTGATCGCGCACGGCTTGGATATCTGCCGCCAAGGCCTCGTTTTCGCGTGGGTTAGTGCCCGCGCTGGTTTCCGTGGCCGCGTGCCAATGGGCGTTGTAATAGCCAAAGTAGGCAATCCGTTGACCCTTCACGTCCAAGATTTTGGGGCGACGGGCTTCGGTGATGTTTTCCCCGGCCCCGATCGCGTGGATGTCGCTTTGATCCAAGGCTGCCAAGGTGTCCAACAAACCCGGCCGGTTATAGTCCATCGTGTGGTTGTTGGCCAGCGTCACCAGGTCAATGCCCCCCGCTTCCAGGGCGGCCACCGATTCCGGTTCCGCACGGAAATTGAAACGCTTGCCCGATCGCTTACGGTCAGCATCCGTAATGGGGTTTTCCAAATTCACCATGGCCACATCGACCGATCGGGACTCGGGAAACTGGGCCAACGCCGCCGACCAATCTCCCCCTAGCCGCCGCTTGACCCGATCGCTCAGGGTCACATCTCCCCCAAACATCAAGGTCACCGCCGGATCGGTGGGATTGGCGGGTGGGTGATTCACCACCGGCAACAGTTCCAAAGCTCCCTGTACCACGGGCGGCCGCACCTGCCGCACCCGATTGGCCACGGGAGCGATCGCCGGGCGCAGGGGCAAGACCTGTTCCGTGGAATTGCCGCTGCGAGGGCTGGCCAAGGGTTGTTGGGGGCGCGATCGGGTGGCATCGGGCGATGAACTAGCCAACCACAGGGCCAACACAAAGGGCACGATCGTCGCCCCGCCCAACAGCACCGATCGCCAGATGGGTTCTAGGGCCGGATCCGTGGCCCATTGGGTTAATCCCGCTAACCCTAACTCCCGCCGGCCCGCCGGAGCCGCAATCCGAATCGTTTGTTGCCAAAGGGGATCCACCTGCCCTGACACCGTGGCCCGAATCCGTACGCCGCTGACTTGGCCTTGTTCTGAGGCGTTGAATTGCCACAGTCGTCGGCAAATGGTTTGCACGATGTGGGGTTGGCTCAGGGATTCTGAGGCGCTGTCTGAGGTGCTGTCTGAAGGGCTGCCTGAAGTGTTTGAGGTCGCCAGACTTTCCCCATCGCTGGAGATGACTTCGGCGGCCGTTGCTGCCATCGCGGCCTCTGGCGGCAACTGCACTTCCACCACCAAGCAGCGACCATTGAGCCGATCGACCGTTAGCCCAGCCCCCAAGCTTTGCCCCACCGGCTGCAACCATTGGGAAATAGTGCCCAGATCCATGCCAGCGGGCGATCGCCAGCGATCGCGCGTGGCCGTCGCCAGCGCCGACCAACCATCTCGCGCCACCAGCCAGCTATGGGCCAAGCGTTGCATCACCTGCTGCTCGGGCGATCGGGGCAACACCTGCTGATAATAGGCCGTGGAATTGAGGCCCGGCCGCTGCTCCAACTGCACCGACTGCTGCCACAGCAATTCCGGCTGACCCACGCGCCGGGCCATGATCCGCACCCCTTCCACCGCCGCCAAATTCAAGCCATGGAGTCGGTGGCAAATGAACCGCACCAACCGATCGCGCTCCGGTTCTTGCTGGCACTCCACCCACACATCAATTTGGCCGGTCATTTGCGCCGAAACCTTGGTGCGGATGCCATGGGGAGCTAGGTAGCGATCGAACCAACTCGCCAACGTGCCCGCATCCCACGTCAACCCGATGCTTCCCGAACCACTAACCCCAGCCGCATAAACCATTGTGTTCTAACTCCTCAACATCACGCGATCGGTCCCTGGGCGATCGGGGAATCGATCGACCGGGGTGAGCGCTGGCGATGAACCCACTCAGTTGCTTGCACTGTTTGAATTGCTTGGATTGCCGGAACTGCTGAAATTTTGGGAATTGCGGGAACTGTTTGCCCAGCACCGCTACCCAGCCGCGATTTAAAACTTGCCCACACCAAGCTCCTATGGGCAAGCTTGTTTGAGCAGTCTTCCAACAGTATTTCAGCAGGATCGCAATCTCAATCTCAATCGGTTTTAAACGATATATGCGCAGGTTGCATGTTTTTGGGGCCGTCCCCTTGGGCGATTGCGAGCGCCTATAGCATCGCACCGATCGCTCCAAATCGGCTAACCAGCGCCCCGGCCCCACTTTGCGATCAGACAACAACGGTTGATTTTCCATGCCCCAATCATCGTAACAAGGGGCTTAAGCCCCTTGTCCCCCACGATCAGCCAACGATGGAATCAGGGTTTCAGGCGATTTGATGACAAGCCCTAAGCCCCTTGTCCTCCATGATCCGCTAACGGTGGAATCAGGATTTCAGGCAACTTGACAACATACCCCCAGCCAAAACCTAGAACAGGCTTTCCAGCCAATCGGCAATGCCCATCGCAATTCCCGGCTTGTCTAACATCCGCAGGGGCGATCGATCCCGGGTGACCAAATAGGCCACCTGTTCTCCCCGGGGCCCCGTCTCATTCCCCCGATTGGCCACCACTGCCAAGTGACCCCGCTGGAGTCGATCGTGGGCAATTTGCATCAGGGCTTCGTGAGTCACCCCCTCTTGATACTTGAAGCTGATCAAACCCAACTGGGGGGCCAACTCGCTCACCAGGTCAATCACCTTCTCTGTGGGTTGCAGTTGAATCGTCTTCCACTGGCCGCCGCTGGGAATTTTGCCCGGGTGAATCTGCACGGGTTGATAGTCCGCCACGGCCGCCGAAAAAATCCCAAACCGATAATCCCGCTCCTGCAACAGCGACAACACCCGATCGCGATAGTCGTGATAGGTCGGTGTAATGGTGTGGGGGATCCAGTCCGGTGGCGCGGTGCTGCCCGCCCCATGCACCAGATGCACTTGGGATCCCCGGAGATAGAGTTCTTTGGCGATTTCAATTCCCAGTTGCCCCGTGAAGCAGTTGGTAATTCGACGAATGGCATCCAAGGGAACCGGCGTTGGCCCACCGGTCACCATCACCGGTACACCGTGTAGGGGCGATCGACTCAGTACCCGACAGACCTGCACCACAAGGGTTTGCGGATCGGGCAAATTGTTCTTGCCATAGGCGCGGCGGGGTTGAATCATCCGTACCCCAATCGATCGCAGGGCCTGCAACGAATCCGTCAGGAGGGAGTTGTGCATCGTGCCATGCATCGTCGGAGCCACCAACACCTCCGTGCGGCCCGCCTCCATGCGCCCAATGGCCGAAGCCAGGGTCGCCGTCACCACGCCATCGGCAATCCCCAGCCGCATTTTATTAATCGTGTCGTAGGTGGCGGGGGCCACTAAGTAAGCCGCGAAGGGGTGAGCATCGCTGAGGTGTTCGGCCGCGGCCGTGAGTTTGGTGACAACGGGGTTCGTGGTGCTCCATTCCAGGGCCTCCAAGGTGACGTAGCGGCGGGCCTCCTTCGATACAAAGGCCACCACATCCGCTCCTTGGCGACGCAGGGCCCGGGCCACATCGGGCGATCGATAGGCGGCAATGCTGCCACAAACGAGGAGGGCAATGCGCCGGCCGGCCAGATGCATCCCATCCAACAGCACCTCGCGATCCCCCATTTCGGAGGGCGGCGGAGGCGACAAATCCCAATCATCCATAGGGGGATTGATAGGTCTAAACGAGGGGTCAAAATCCCAGGAAAATGAGTCGGCAACGGTCATGGAGCGATCGGGGTCAGGAAGCTACCTGGATGGCTGGAAGGGTTGCCAACGGATGATGAAAAGTCTATTGAAAAATGGCTATGGCGTGAAAAAAGTCTTCAGAAATCGAGTCAATAGACTTCAAACGGCTGAAATAGTCGAATTAATAATTAAAAACGATTCAAAATGATTAAAAACGATTGAAACAGTTGAATTTAAGTTGCATCTGAGCGAGATCAACTTCAATCCAAGAAAACTTACACGGAGTCATCTTGGATTTAAGCGGTGGGTTGGGTCGCGCTTCCGGCCAGTGGTTGGGGCTAGCGGCTGGTGAGACCGAACCGATCGAGCGGCCAAAACCGCCACCAGGCCCGCCCGATCGCGTTCTCGATCGGCAAAAAGCCCCACACATGGGAGTCATTGCTATTGTTGCGGTTATCACCCATGACAAACAACATTTGTGCAGGAACGGTGACGGGCGCTAACTCGTAGGTGGGTGGCTCCAGGGTGTAAGGCTCCGTGAGGGGTTGGTCATCCAAATAAACCTGGCCGTTTTTGACGGCGATGGTTTGGCCCGGAAACCCAATAACCCGCTTAATAAACGCTTGATCGCGGGGGTAACCCAGGGCTTGCAGTTGGGGCGGCGGCGCAAAAACCACAATGTCGCCCCGTTGCAGGGGCCGGAACCAGTGGGAAATTTTTTCCACCACCAACCGATCGCCCACGGCCAAGGTGGGATACATCGACTCAGAAGGGATGACGCGCGGTTCTGCCACAAAGGTGCGAATCAACAGGGCCAGCACTAGGGCAATGCCGATAATTTGCACGCTTTCCCGCCACCGCTGCCAACCGGAGGGGCGATCGGGGAGGGGGCTGGATTTGGGGCGATCGGCTGAATCCTGACTCAGTGGGGCCATGAACAACGTTCTCCAAAGGTTCTGTTGATTAACCCCCAACAGCATGGGTGGGAACAATGGGGCTGTGTGCCTTGTGGGGTTCCGGACGGTGTTGCCTGAGCGGTGTTGCCTGAACGGTGTTGCCTCGAAGATTAAGTGCCCGAGACAGTTACCAAAGATGGTTGCCGGAGACGATTCGGGACGATTCAGGAAACCGCAAACGGGACACTGAACGCATGGTACAGGAGCAACTACCACCCGGTGCACACCAATTGGCGAAATCAGGCTCCAAAATCGAGATACTGAACGATCTTCCCGCTACTTTTTGGATTGAGCAATTAACTATGACCGATGCTGTGCCGGCTTCCCTGACCCATGGTTCAATGGTGACCGCTCCGATTACGCCCATGGCAATGCCGATTCCCCTAGTGGATTTGTCGATGCAGCACGAGAGCTTGCGGGCCGAACTCGATCGCGCCATTGCCAGCACGCTCGATCGGGGCGATTTTGTCCTTGGCCAGGCCTTGGCCACCTTTGAGGCGGCCTTTGCGGCGGCCTGTGGCGTTGAACATTGTGTTGGCGTGGGCACGGGAACCGATGCGTTGGCCTTGGGGCTAACGGCCTGTGGCGTGGGGCCGGGAGATCAGGTAATTGTGCCAGCCAACACGTTCATTGCCACGGTGCTGGGGGTGTTGCGATCGGGGGCCCAACCGGTGTTGGTGGATTGTGATCTGGACACGGCGCTGATCGATTTGGCGGCGGCGGAACGGGCGATCGGCCCCAAGACCAAGGCTCTAATTCCGGTTCACCTCTATGGGCAAATGGTGGATCCTGAAGCCCTGTTGGCGTTGGCCAATCGCACCGGTCTGTTGATTTTTGAGGATGCGGCCCAGGCCCACTTGGCGCGGCGGGGCGGGCGGTTGGCCGGCTCCTTGGGACGGGCGGCGGCCTTTAGTTTCTATCCGGGCAAAAATTTGGGGTCGATCGGGGATGGTGGAGCCGTGGTCACCAATGATGCGGCCGTGGCGGCAAAGGTGCGGATGTTGCGCAATTACGGCGCACCTCGCAAATATTTCCACGAAGAGTTGGGCATGAATTCGCGGCTTGACACGTTGCAGGCGGCGGTGTTGTCCGTGAAGTTGCCCCATTTGCCCCGCTGGAATGAAGACCGGGCCCAGTTGGCGGCGGCCTACGATGCGCGGTTGGCGGCCCTGGCCGATCGCGGCATTGTCCCGATCGCCAATCAGTCGGGGCCGGGCCATGTGTATCACCTCTACGTGGTGCGGGTGCAGCCCACCTGTCGGCTTGATCGCGATCAACTGCTGGCGGCCCTGCAACAGCAACAGATCTTTGCGGGCATTCACTACCCCATTCCCTGCCATCTGCAACCGGCCTTGCAATCCTTGGGCTACGGAGCTGGGGCCTTCCCGGTGACGGAACAGTTAGCCAATGAAATTCTCTCGTTGCCCCTGTTTCCGGGCCTGACCCTGGAGCAGCTCGATCGGGTTGTGGGGGCGATCGAGCTAGCCACCCGCTAGGGCTGCTCCCTTAACCAGCGGGCCGCGTCCACCGCGTGATAGGTCAAAATCCAATCGGCCCCGGCCCGCTTCATGCCCAACAGGGTTTCCAGCACGATCGCCCGTTCATCAATCCACCCCTGTTCGGCAGCAGCCTTCACCATGGCGTATTCCCCAGACACGTTGTAGGCCGCCACCGGCAGTTGGGTTTGGGCCTTCAGTTGCCAAATGATGTCCAAATAGGCCAAAGCCGGTTTCACCATCAACACATCCGCCCCTTCCGCCAAATCCAACAGCGCCTCCTTGAGCGCTTCCCGTCGATTAGCCGGATCCATCTGGTAGGTTTTCTTATCGCCAAACTGTGGGGCGGAATCTAGGGCATCCCGAAAGGGGCCGTAATAGGCCGAGGCATATTTGGCACTGTAGGCCAGGATGCCCGTTTGCCAAAATCCAGCCGCATCCAGGGCTTGGCGAATGGCCCCCACTCGGCCGTCCATCATGTCGGACGGAGCCACAAAATCCGCCCCTGCGGCCGCTTGCATCAGGGCCTGTTGGGTCAAGACTGTCACGGTTTCATCATTCAAAATCCGTCCCGCCTCATCCACAATTCCATCGTGGCCGTGGGTGGTGTAGGGATCGAGGGCCACATCCGTAAAGACCAATAGATCGGGAAAGGCGGCTTTGATGGCTTTGACAGCCCGGGGCACAAGGCCGTTGGGGTTGTGGCTTTCGGAGCCGATCGCGTCCTTTTGGGCGGGCGGAATCACGGGAAACAGGGCGATCGCCCCAATGCCCACCCCTTGAACCATCTGCAACTTTTCCAACAACCGATCGAGCGATCGGCGATCACAACCGGGCATCGAGGGAATTGGCTCCACCAGCCCCGTCCCTTCCATCACAAACACCGGATAGATCAAGTCTTGGGCCGTCAACACCGTTTCCGCCACCATTCGCCGCAGGGTGGCCGATCGGCGCAATCGCCGTGGCCGCGCGATTGGTTCCGCTGTTGGCTCCAGGATTGGTTCCAATGTGGATTCCGGGTCGATCGGGTTTGTGGTCTGGGTGGTTGGCGAAATGGGGGTGACGGTCATTAAAACACTCCGATTTTCAAAAGTCGTTTTCAAAAGTCAGTGCGATCGAGATGGCGCGGTTAGGTATGGCGCGGCTAGAGATGGTGCGATCGATGGGTCAGCCTCTCGCTTCAGCCGGCATCAGGGATCTGCATCAGTGATTTGATGCAAAAGTGATCGTATGAGAATGATTATCATTATAATTTCTCAAGGGAAATTCAAGCCAGTTGCTCCAAATAACTGGTCTGATGCCAACCCAAGTCATGGAACCAATGCTGGTTTCTAGGGCTGGATGGGTTGCGCCGCCCAAACTCTGAATCTCTTCAACCTGCACGCTCACCTACCCGATCGGGCTGGGTGGGCGTTTCCCAATCCACTCCAATTCACCGCAATCTCAATCCCTATGACCCTTTCGATCGAGTCACCTCGGCCCAACCTGATCACCACGGCGGCCAAATCCCCCGTCAGCCAGGCCGAGATGGAGCAAGCTGTGCGGACGCTGTTAATTGGATTGGGGGAAGATCCCGATCGCGAAGGCCTGCGCGACACCCCCAAGCGAGTGGTCAAAGCCTTGCAGTTTCTGACTTCGGGCTATCGACAATCCCTAGATGAACTGCTCAATGGTGCTGTTTTTCACGAAAACGCCAATGAGATGGTCTTGGTGCGCGATATTGACCTGTTTAGCTCCTGCGAACACCACATCCTGCCGATCATTGGCCGGGCCCACGTAGCCTACATTCCCGATGGCCGAGTGATTGGCCTGTCCAAAATTGCTCGGATTTGCGAAATGTATGCCCGACGGCTCCAGGTGCAAGAGCGGCTGACGGCCCAAATTGCCGATGCAATTCAAGGGTTGCTGATGCCCCAAGGAGTGGCCGTGGTGGTGGAAGCAACCCACATGTGCATGGTGATGCGTGGGGTGCAAAAGCCAGGATCCTGGACTGTGACCAGTGCGGTGCGTGGAGTGTTTGCGGAAGATCCGAAAACCCGCCAGGAGTTCATGGATTTGGTGATGCACCAACGAGGATTCCGCGCCTAGATCTCTAGGCTCTAGATTTTTAGGCTAGGTCTCTAGGCCTGGGTCTCTGGGCTACAGATCTAGAAGTCTCTTGCTGGCGGCGATATTTGGGGGGCTGCTGGCCCCCTGCCAGCCAATCTGGTCTTTTGAGGTGGCTGATTTGGCCGGGTTAGGCAACCCCAATCCATCGCCACTAGGGCTGTAACCAGCAAGGAATTGATCAAAAAAGAGATAAATCCAATAAAGAATTCAAAAATCGAAAATAGAGCAACAAAAATAGAGCAGTAGAAAATAAAAAAGGACTGCCTAGGCAGCCCTGGATGATTCCTTAGGTGATGGATTCTTTAGAGATCGAAGGGAAACTTAATGTTGATTGACCAAAAGAAGACTTGCTGAGAACGGATCCCTTGAAAAATGAGAATCCGTGAGTCTTGGGGGAGTGGGTCAATTACAGGTTGGTGAGCCAGGTTACAACGCCATGGCCGGTGACCAATTCCACCGCCAGGGCAGACAGGAAGCCAATCATTGCCAGGCGGCCGTTCAGTTGTTCGGCGTATTGGGTGAAGCCCACACGCTGCACGTCGTCTACATAGACCTTGGGTTCAACGGCGAAGTTGTTCAAACGACCCAGTTCTTCCGTGGTGTAGCCGCGTTGCGTCATGGTGGTTGCTCTCGGTTGGGGTGTTGTAAACAATTGTAACTGCTTTTTAAGAAATGTAAAGAGGTTTGTAACTCGTTTTTAACTCAGGGGCTGCCTGATCGCCCCGTGATCCCAAATACCAACGCAAAACTGCCCGATCGCCCTTGGCCACCCATGCCACAATAGTCACTGGTTTTGCCGGATCGTGACGATTACTCTGGGGCCGTTTGTTGGCTGCATCCGTTACTGGCTGCATTCCCCGCCACCAGCCCCAGCCCGATCGCCCGGCCAGACAACTTTTGAACGTCCTGTCTTGTAACACAGGCTTGTGCGATGGAACCGCTTTACGAGTATGCGTGGCTCGTGCCGGTCTTGCCGTTGCTTGGTGCAGCGCTGGTCGGCCTGGGTCTGATTTCCTTTAACCAATTCACCAACAAGCTGCGGCAAATTAACGCGATCGTCATCCTCACCACGATCGGTGGGGCCATGACCATGGCCTTTGCCCTGTTTTGGAGCCAACTCAACGGCCATGAAGCCTTCGCCCGCAGCATTGAATGGGCGGCCGCCGGAGACTTCCACATCACGATGGGCTACACGATCGACCACCTGAGCGCCCTAATGTTGGTGATTGTCACCACCGTGGCGTTCTTGGTGATGATCTACACCGATGGCTACATGGCCCATGATCCGAGCTATGTGCGGTTCTATGCCTACCTCAGCCTGTTCAGCTCCTCGATGCTGGGCCTGGTGATCAGCCCCAACCTGGTTCAGATCTATGTGTTCTGGGAACTGGTGGGGATGTGCTCCTATTTGCTGATCGGCTTTTGGTTCGATCGCAAACCCGCCGCCGATGCCTGTCAAAAAGCCTTTGTCACCAACCGAGTCGGTGACTTTGGCCTGTTGTTGGGGCTGTTGGCGCTCTACTGGTGTACCGGCAGCTTTGACTTCAACGTGATGGGTGATCGCCTGCAAGAGCTGGTGTCTTCCGGCTCCCTGAGCGCGGGCGTGGCCAGCCTGTTCTGCATCCTCGTATTCCTCGGCCCCGTCGCCAAGTCTGCCCAATTCCCGTTGCATGTCTGGCTGCCGGACGCAATGGAAGGCCCCACGCCGATCTCTGCCCTGATCCACGCGGCAACGATGGTGGCGGCGGGTGTGTTCCTGATTGCCCGGATGATTCCGGTGTTTGAAGGGCTGCCCGACGTGATGACCGTGATCGCCTGGACGGGTGGTTTTACGGCCCTGCTGGGCGCTTCGATCGCCATCACCCAAAACGACATCAAAAAAGGCCTCGCCTACTCCACCATGTCCCAGTTGGGCTACATGGTGATGGCCATGGGTGTGGGCGCATCCAGTGCCGGGATGTTCCACCTAATGACCCACGCCTACTTCAAGGCGATGCTGTTCCTCGGTTCCGGCTCCGTGATCCACGGGATGGAAGCGGTGGTGGGCCACAACGCCGTGCTGGCGCAGGATATGCGCTTGATGGGCGGTTTGCGGAAATACATGCCGATTACTGCCGCCACGTTCTTCATTGGAACGCTGGCCATTTGCGGAATTCCGCCCTTTGCCGGGTTCTGGTCGAAGGATGAAATTCTGGGTCTGACCTTTGAGGCTAACCCTGCTCTCTGGGCGATCGCCTGGGTCACGGCTGGTGTGACCGCGTTCTACATGTTCCGGATGTACTTCAACACCTTTGAAGGCGAATTCCGGGGCAACGACAAGGCGATCCAAGAACAACTGCTGGCGGCGGCCGCTGTGCCCGTGCCCGTGGAAGTGGCCCCGAACTTCGGCCCCGGCGCGATGGATCCCAAGGAACTGAGCCACGACCACGACCATCACCACGCCCATGAGCCGCACGAGTCGCCCACCACGATGGTGCTGCCCTTGGTAGTGTTGGCGGTTCCGTCGATTCTGATTGGGTTGTTGGGTGTGCCCTGGAACAACCTGTTTGAGCATTTCCTGGAGTCGCCCCATGCCGCCGAGCACGCGGAGCACGCCTTTAACCTCACCGAGTTTTTGGTGATGGGCGGCAACTCCGTAGGTATCGCGCTGATCGGGATTACCTTGGCTTCCTTGATGTATTTCAAGAAGTCGATCGACCCCAGCGCGATCGCCCAAAAGATTCCCTTCTTCTACCGCCTGTCCCTGAACAAGTGGTACTTCGATGAAATCTACGATCGGCTGTTTGTCCAAGGCAGCCGCCGCCTGGCTCGCCAGGTGATGGAAGTGGACTTCCGGATCGTCGATGGCGCGGTGAACCTGACCGGTTTCGTCACCCTGATTTCCGGCGAAGGTCTGAAGTACTTCGAGAACGGTCGCGCCCAGTTCTATGCGTTGATCGTGTTTGCGGCGGTTTTGGGCTTCGTGGTGCTGTCGGGCATCACGGGCTAGCGGTCTTTTGCTTTGTGGTGCTCTCGGGCATCACCCATTAACAACTGAATTGACTGTCAAGTCATCACCCCCTGAACTGGTTCCTGGTTCAGGGGGTTTTTTGTTGAGCGATCCAAACCCCTGAACTCAGCCTGATAGAAATTCCAGTGTCCCCACGTAGAGCTAGGGAATTTTCCCCAAACCCATGACAGCCAACAAAGCTTGATTGTTGAACTGTTAGTGGCTAATGGTGAAGTATTTGGGGGGTAGGGCTGACAACACTCTACCGATAGTGAATCTGAATTTGCTAGACTCGGAATATGTTCATACTTAAGTGTTATTAAGTGCCTTTTTTTACACCAATTTGCTGGTGCTCGTGGTTGCCCCCTGGTTGTCATCACAAACCTTCGCGACTGATGAACCAGAATTGGCAGAACTGGTCAGAAATTGGCGCTGACCAATGCAAATCTCTACTGAATTGATGTTGATTAAGTTGCTCAACTTTAATCATCAAGCAGCGGCCCTCAACAGCGATCACACAGCTATTACTGGGACTGATGGCTGCGATTTCAGTGAGTGAATGTTCCGGGCTAATGCGGCAGGTTGGTGATCAGTTTGGAATGAGCAATTTCCAACATTCAACCCCATTTAACGTATTGTTTCTGTTTCATTGCATCTACAACCGATGGGTTTTCGGCACAACTCCACCATGGACGCTCTCCTGCCCTCCTCTCCTCTTTCTGCCATGAGCGATCGATCTGCCAGCCGCCATCAGTCCGATTCTCAGGGACTGGGAGCTTCGCCTGCGCCCAAGGGTGAACTTCCAAGCCGTTTAACGGTTCCGCAGATTCAAGACATTATTTTTCAACACCTGATTCGATCGGTGCAGAATCTTTCGCCGGAGGAAGTTCTGCACGAATTTTGCTGCTTGTTTATCAACTGCTGTGACACAACCGATAGCAAGCCTTTACATGCTTTATATCAACTGGTTTTTCTCAATAATCAAGAGGCCTTTCAAACTACTCTCAAGCGATCTTGCTACATCTTGATTAATAACTGGGCCAGTCGTCGGAATGAGGCTTTTATTTATCGCCTGATTGCGATGTTTGAGCATTCCCATGAACATAGTGATAGCGCGTCCTTGTCGTTGAATCGGGTGCGCAAGTGGGTTGCGGATTTCATTAGTAGTAATGACTATGATGAGCTAAAACTTTTCATTGCGCGTCACGAACTGGATCACTCCCAAGCTTCTGACCAAAGCCAGTCGGAAATGACGGCCACGCGCACTCGATTACAGTCCGATCAGATTACGGAAACTGCCATTGCACCCGAGGAGCAGCATTGGAGCAGTCGTTATGTGGGACAACTGTTGGTGGCTCAATCGGTGGATCCCAACAATCCCTTGGAGCAACGGGAAGCGGCGGCGGCCTATGCGCGACAGTGGCGGGAGCGTTTTAAGTTTGATTTGGCGATGTATATGGCCAAGTCTCAGTCGAGCCGGAGTGATCGGGAGCGCCTGAAAAATCCAACCAATTTGGGTGATCAGGTGCTCAAAATTGTGAAGTCAATTGTTTTGCGGACGGGAAAATATAGCTACTCCAGTTTGGCCAATTTGTTTTTGCAACAAACGGAAGGGCTGAGGTATCACGGCTATAAAAAAAGTCTGCTGAAATACATCATCTTGGAAAGTACCCAAGATCACATGACGAAGGTAGTTCGCCAAAAGTTGCAAAACAAGTTGACGAGCCTGTTAGCAGAAGATCATGATCAGGTGATTACGGAAGATTTGCAGGCGGAAACCTGCCGCCATTTAATTCAGTTTTTGACGACGGAGGATTTGCATAATCCTTCGCGGCTTTTTTTGCTCATTTTGTCGAATGGCAGTGCGCTAACGCTGACCATTTTCCTGTTGAAGTTGGTTTTGATTGCCCCCAGCACCCGATCGCACTTGGATTTGTGTATTGCGCGATTGGTGAAATATTACGAACAGTTTGATGAGGAAAAATGTCGCTGGGCCATTTATTTCTTTGACATTTTCAATGTGACGTTTGCAATTTACACGGAAAATGTCCAGTACAACCTGGTTTCGATCGATGGGCCGGAGCCATTACCCTTGGCCCCGGAAACCACCCAGAAGGAAGATCGGGTGGTGTTCGAAGGGTTGTATGACAATGAGTTGCGCCGCAGCCTGCGATCGGCCCAGTTAGATCGCTATCGGCTGTTTTTGCAAATGGCTCCCCATGCTCAGTTGCCGTCCACGGGGGATTTGTTGGAAACGGATCCGGTGCTCGCGGATTCGCTAATTGCCGATGGGCCCGATCGCTAGGGGGCTTCAGGCCCTTTGCGTTTGGTGATCGTTTCCGTTTCGATCGAGCCGTCCTCTTGCACCCAAGCCAGCCGCCCGATGCGACGGGCCCGGGCGCGATCGCGGGCCGACTCCCGCGTCACGGTGGGTTGCAAGTCCAATTCCACCCGAATCAAGCTGGGGGCTTCCGTGCGCAGACGACGGGCATAGACAAAGGCCGCAGCCCGGGCGCGGGGCCCCGCCGGAACCACCAACCAGTCACTGGCGGGCAGTTGATTGGGCAGGCGCTCGCCGCTGGAAAGAACGCGGTGCAAGGGTTCCAGGTTTAAACAAAAGCCAATGCCGGGATAGCTGTTGCCGTCGGGGTCGTATAGGCCCAGTAGTTGATCGTAGCGCCCCCCTTGGCCGAGGATTTCGTGGCCGGTGTCGGCGCTGCTGATCGCTTCAAAGACGATGCCGGTGTAGTAGTCAAAGGTTTGAATGAGGCTCAGATCCAGGACGATCGGCAGGGTTTGTTCGGTGGCTCGACCGTAATCTTGCAGCAGGTCAACGGTGGTTTTGAGCCGATCGAGCATGGCTTGCTGGTCGGGGGTTAAGTCCAGTTGGCCCACCTGTTGAATCACGTCCATGGGGCGGCCGCGCAGATCAAACAAAATCAAAGCCCGATCGCGCAGGGCGGGGTCAAGGGGCATGGCTTCGATGGCCAGGCGATCGAGCCGCGCCATGGCCGAACGCACCCGATCGCGCCAGGGTTGTGGGAAGGGTTCCAGGAGCGATCGAGTCAAGCCCGCCTCACTCAAAAGCAAATGCCAATCGGCCACGCCCGATCGCTCCAGACAGTCCGTCAGCAGCAACAGCACCTCCACATCAGCCGCCACGCCCCCAACACCCAACAGCTCCACCCCCGATTGGAAAAACTCCTGCTGGCGGCTGGCGCTGCCCTTGGGGGGCTTGCGAAACACATTGGCGCTGTAGCAAAGGCGCTGGGGGTGAGTCACGCCGGCCATGCGGGTAACGGCGGCCCGGGCGATCGAAGCCGTCAGCTCCGGCCGCAGCCCCAGATCCTCACTTTCGCTGTCATAGATTTGAATCACCTTGTCCCGGCGCACCGAACCGCCCGCCACCAATGTATCGACCCGTTCCAGGGTGGACGTGACAATCCACTGATAGCCCCAGCGCTGAAACACGTCTTGTAGCTTGGTTTCGATCCAATGCTTCTGGGCCACATCAAGGGGCAACAGATCGCGCGCGCCGGTCGGGGGTTGGTGAATTGCCATGGTGTCAGGGGGGAAACGAAATCGATCGGGCAGTGAACATCGGCCCCCTACTTCTTACGGCCAAACAGGCCCCCAAACAACCCACCGCCGGGTTTATCTTTGCCGCCCCCGATTGTTTTGGGCTGTGGTTTGTTGGGTTTGGCGGTTTGGCCCGTGGCTTGGCCCGTGGCTTGGCCGCCCGTGGCGCGATCGAGTTCCTGCTTAGCGGCCAGGGCGATCGCATTGCGCGGATCAATCGCCAACGCCCGTGTCAAATGCACCTTGGCCAAGGTTCCTTGCTTTTGAGCCAAATACACCTTGCCCAACCAGGCATGGCAATCGGCATTGTTCCCATCAATCTTCAGCGCATCCTTCAACTCCTGCATCGCCATCGCAAATTGGCCCTTCGCGGTTAATTCCTCCGCCCGTTGCAAAGCCCGCACCACAAACTGCGTATTGCTGGCGGCCCCTTCTCGGGCCCCCGTGGTTTCCCCGCCGCTGGTGGGAGGGGATGCTGGTCGCTGGGCCGGCGGCGGGGGAGCAGCCGCCGGACGCGCTGGGCTGGCGCTGCCCGATGTGGTTTTGAGCAGGTAAACCAAATTCAGTTCGCTGATTTCGGCAATCCGGTTCAGCACCTGTTCCAAATCGTCGTATTGGTTGGCCGTGAGGGTTTGTAACGCCTTGAGATACGTGCCCTGTACATTGGCAGCCTGACTTAGCTCGCGGGCCAGGGCCCCTTGGATGGCCACCTTGTTGGCCTGTTGGGGCAAGCGGCTATGCAACGTGCGCAACACGGCCTCGTAATCTGCCCGCTTGGCATCGTTGGAGAGGGTAGCGTAGGCGGGGTTCACCAGCCGCGACATTAGTTGCTGGGCATAGGCTTTGCCCTGAGCATTGGCAGCGGAGCAGGTGTCGGGATGCAGTCGGGGGGCAATTTGTAAAAACCGCTTGCGCACGGTTTTGGGATCTGTCCCCAACGGAATGCCCAGGATGGCATAGTGATCCGTCACATCGTGACCAAAAAGCCCTCGTTGAATCTCGAATGACATAGCGCGCCGCCGGTGCTGTGAGTCGCTAAAGGGGGATGGGAGCAGGAGAAGTAGACGAGACAGGGGCAGAGCCTGGCCGGATAGAGCCGGGCTGAATGCCGTTGGGATGGATGCAGCCTGAGGGGCAATCGGAAAGATCGCCGTTGAATTGCTATTTGGTTAATCGCTATCTAGTAGTGTATCGGGTTCCTGGGTTGACCATGGTGATCAGTGACTATGGTGATCTGGGTTGCGGGTGGGGACTGAGGAATCTGGCGGTTAATTAACCCCCAATGGGCCCTATTGACCAACTTTCGGCCAGGTGGCGGGGGGCTGGTGCCACAGGTCAAGCTGGGGAACCATTGCCAGGGCCGCACAGAGTTGATCATGTAGGTGGCCGTTGGTGGCCACGAGTCGGCCGCTGCTGGGATTGACGGGGCTGCCATCGTAGGCGCTGACTTGGCCGCCAGCCTCTTGCACTAACACGATGCCGGCGGCAATGTCCCAGAGGGAGAGTCCCCGCTCCCAATAGCCATCCAACCGCCCACAGGCCACATAGGCCAGGTCGATCGAGGCGGATCCGCCGCGTCGTACCCCTTGGGTTAAGTGGGTGAGGTAGCAGAATTCAGGATAGTTGGTGTCGTTGGTGTCGCGGCGATCGTAGGCAAAACCGGTCACCAATAGGCTGCGGCTCAGTTGATCGGTGCGTGATACCCGCATTGGGATCCGATCGCGCGTGGCCCCGAGTCCTTTGGCCGCTCGAAACAGTTCCCCGCGCTCGGGATCGGCCACAACCCCAACGATCGGTTGACCCTGAAAGAGCAGCCCGATCGAAACGGCAAAAAACGGGTATTGGTGAGCAAAATTGGTGGTTCCATCCAGGGGATCAATCGCCCAAAGATAGTCACTGTTTTGGGTTCCCCCGATCGCCCCGGACTCTTCCGCCAAAATGGGAATTTGCGGACAGTGGCGACTCAGTACCTCAATGGTGGCGGTTTCCGAGGCGCGATCGGCCGCAGTCACCAGGTCGCCCGATCGCCCCTTTTCCTCGGCCTCGATTTTGCCCAGAAACGATCGCACCACTGCCGCTCCGGCCAGGGCCGCTTCCGTGGCAATTTCCAGCAGTCGTTGCAACGTTGCCTGATCCGGTAACTGACTCATGCTTTAATCTCATGCTTCAATCCGACGTTGTTTAAGGTTATGCATCCTGCAAAAGCTGTTGATTAACCTCGCAGTCTGTTTCCGCCAGTTAGGAGGGGTTTTGGCGACGGAATTCGCTGGGCCGCAACCGCATGGGCGATCGGGGATCCCAAACACCCAACTCCAAAATCCGCGCATATTCCTGGGCGTAGAAAATGCGGCGATCGTACTTCAGCAGTCCCGATCGACTGGCCGGAACCGCATAGCCCGCCTTGGTTAGTTGCTCATTCACAAGCTGCCCATCCCGCCAAACATAGGCCAAGAGGCGACCGAGGCGATCGCGTGCTTCCCCGGACTCAAACTCCAACCAAACCGTTTGCCCCGCCACCAACTCCATCAGGGTTTGTTGAGCCTTAATCCCCCAGGGCTGTTGGCGCAAGTCTGGAGCATCAATGCCCAGAAGGCGGACGGTTTCCAGCCGCTTGGCATCGGCTCCCGTGCCGCGCACCTCCAGGGTGTTGCCGCTGGGCACGCGGTTCACCACCACCTGCACCCCGGTGAGGGACGAATTGCCACAACCGGTGAGCAACCCCAGGATCAGGCCAAGGGCGATCGCCCTTGGCCAAGGCTGGCTGCGAATGACTGGGGGGAGTGGCCCGGCGCGGGGTTGAGTGGGCGTTTGGGCGAGCTGTTTGGGGCTGGTGGCTGTCCCGATGTGTGGGATTGCTGATGGGGTCGCGAATGGGCTGGTTGATGGGGTGCTCGATCGCCCCGGGGGCAATGGTTGACCCCGATCCAGGGGATTAATCTTCATCCAGAGGCAGGCCGCGGCGGACTTTGCCCTTGCCAAAATAGCGGCCAAATTGCAGTTCATATACTTCGTCTTCGTCCTGGGTTTCCACCACCAGATCCGATTCGGCATAGCTGACACAAAGCAAGGCATAGCCCCGATCGCGCAAAGCAGGCGACAGGCCCATGGCCTCCGGCTGGCTCAGTTTGCCTTCCAGCACGCGCACCGCACAGGCCGTGCAAGCCCCGTTGCGACAGGAAAAAGGTAGCGTTGCCCCTTGATTTTCCGAAGACTGCAAAATGTAGCGATCGCCGGGCACTTGCACTTCATGAACCGTGCCCCGCTGGCGGTTATGAATCCGCACCCGATAGGTTTGGGTGGCGGTCGATCGATCTTCAGCACTGTAGGTCATGGGGGATTTGGGCATCTAGGGGCCAACCAGCACAGCGCGATCGGGTCGCAGGGATTGCCGCCGCGCTGAAGCTAGATTTTATCGTTCTCTTCCCATAACCGGCATCAGCCTGATAAGATAACGTCCTGTCATCTGGAGAGATGGCCGAGCGGTTGAAGGCGCAGCACTGGAAATGCTGTTTAGGGGTAACTCTAACGAGGGTTCGAATCCCTCTCTCTCCGTTTTTGCGATCGAGCGACCTAAACCACAAGAACGACGCTGTACTAAGCTGGCAGAGTCGTTTAGTTGCCAATCAGTTGCCAAAGTTGTCATGGTGACATCTGCCAATCAGACTCCTGAGCAGTCTGCCAATTCGGCCTTGGGTGATTCCAGCGACGGAGCAGCCCCCATCAGGGCGATCGCCCTAGAGCAGCACGAGGTGCAAAACAGCGTGCGCCAGGCGGGAATTAATCCCAATTTCTGGTACGCGGTGGCTTGGTCTAGCCAGTTGGCAGCGGGGCAAGTGTTGGGCGTGGAAGTGTGGCAGCAAAAAATCGCCCTCTATCGGGATCGATCGGGAGCTGTCCAGGCCCTCGAAGATGCCTGCCCCCATCGCGGCGTGGAACTGAGCCGGGGCAAGGTGATGGGCGACCATCTCGCCTGTCGTTACCATGGCTGGGAGTTTGACGGAGCGGGCCAATGTCGCAAGATTCCCTACTTGCCACCGAGCCAAAAGCTGCCCTGTGCCCAAGCCCAGAGCTATCGAGCGGTCGATCGCTACGGGATCATTTGGGTGTTTCCCGGCGACCAGAGCCTAGCGGATCAAATGCCGCTGCCGGAAATTCCTGAATTTGACGATCCCCAATGGCTGGCCGTGCCGGTGACGGGACAGTTTCGGGCCCATTTTTCGGTCTGTAATGAAAACTCGATGGATGTGTTCCACGGGTTTTTGCACGAAGAATTGCAAGGTTGGTTTGATCCGGTGTTGCTGAAGCTCAAGGACGAAGGCAACGCGATCGCGGCCGATTACCAAGTGTCCTATAAGGGGCAAATGGCCAAGTTTTTGGGCTTTACGGAGTCGGCCGATCAAGTCACCACCAAAACCGTGACGGTGCAATATCGCTATCCGCACTTTTTCAGTCGCCTAGAAGGGGTTTCGAGCCTTTATCTAATGCGCCTGCCGGTGGGGCTGCGGGAGAGCCGATCGTTTGCGATTTTCTTTTTGCGGTTAGGGCTGCCCGGTTGGCTGGTGCAGGCGTTGCGGCCCTGGGCTGCCAAGCTAATTGAGCAAAAAATCTTTATGCGCTTTCTGAATCAAGACATTGAAATGATGGAAAGCGAACAACGGGCGATCGATCGCGATCCGCAACGGCGGTATGTGGAAATCAATCCGGCAATTATTGCGGTTCAGCGCATGATTTTGCGCCAATATCAGCAATTTTTGAACGGCCAAGCCAAACCCTCGCGGTGAAGCAACGCCAACAAACAAACTGGATCACCAACCCGAAGCGGATCAGAAACCTTAAGCGGATCGAAAATTTGTGATCTACATCACTCTTTGATCCTGAACGGGGGATCACCACAGCGTCCCAATCACAACCGAATTGCCCCCATGTCCAAACTCGCGATCGGGGCCAGAAAACCTTGACAGAGACCTAGCTTCCAATCCCGATCAATCGGTAAACTAGGTTACGATCGCACCGATCGAAGTCATGTTGTGGTAGAGCTTTCCTTCGATGTGATCGTTTGCCCACCGTTTACTCTTCGCCTTTAGAGGTTCCTGCTCGTGCGATCGCGAAACGCTTCCCAAATTGACTCTTCGATCGTGCCTGTGACGCGGCGCACGGGCGCTTATGCTCTGCTCGATAGCCTGTGCCGTCATGGTGTGAAGCACATTTTTGGCTATCCCGGCGGCGCGATCCTGCCGATCTATGACGAACTCTACGGCTTTGAAGTATCGGGCCAACTGAAACATATTTTGGTGCGCCATGAACAGGGCGCGGCCCACGCGGCGGATGGTTACGCCCGCGCCACCGGTCAGGTGGGGGTTTGCTTCGGAACTTCTGGCCCCGGAGCCACCAACCTGGTGACGGGGATTGCCACGGCCCACATGGACTCGATTCCCTTGGTGGTGATTACGGGCCAAGTGCCGCGCACGGCGATCGGGACTGATGCGTTCCAAGAAACGGATATTTGGGGCATTACGCTGCCGATCGTTAAGCATTCCTACGTGGTGCGCGATCCGGCCGATATGGCGGCGATAGTGGCGGAAGCGTTCTATATCGCCTCCTCTGGTCGTCCGGGCCCGGTGCTGATTGACGTGCCCAAGGATGTGGGCCTGGAAGAATTTGACTATGTGCCGGTGGAGCCAGGATCGATCCGGCCGGCGGGCTACAAGCCGACTGTGAAGGGCAACCCGCGCCAAATCACCCAGGCGATCGAACTGATTCGCCATAGTCAGCGTCCCTTGCTCTATGTGGGTGGTGGGGCGATCGCGGCTGGGGCCCACGCGGAAATTGCCCGTTTGGCCGACCATTTCCGCCTGCCCACCACCACGACTCTGATGGGTAAGGGGGCCTTTGATGAGCATCACCCTCTGGCCTTGGGCATGTTGGGGATGCATGGCACGGCCTACGCCAACTTTGCCGTGACCGAGTGCGATTTGTTGATTGCGGTGGGGGCGCGGTTTGACGATCGCGTCACCGGCAAGCTCGATGAGTTCGCCAGCCGTGCCAAGGTGATCCACATCGACATCGACCCGGCCGAGGTGGGCAAAACCCGCGTGCCCGATGTGCCGATCGTTGGTGACGTGAAGCAGGTGCTGATTGAACTGCTCGATCGGGTGCGGGAGCTGGAAATCGTCAGCGATCCGGCCCAAACGGCCGCTTGGCACACCCGCATCAACCAATGGAAAACCGACTATCCCTTGGTAGTCCCCAGCTACGACAACGAAATCGCCCCCCAAGAAGTGATCGTCGAACTGGGTCGCCAAGCCCCCGATGCTTACTACACAACCGATGTGGGTCAGCACCAAATGTGGGCGGCGCAGTTCCTGAAGAACGGCCCCCGTCGTTGGATTTCCAGCGCTGGCTTGGGAACCATGGGCTTCGGGATTCCGGCGGCCATGGGCGCGAAGGTGGCCTTGCCAGATCACCAGGTGATTTGCGTGGCCGGCGATGCCAGCGTGCAAATGAACATCCAGGAGCTGGGAACCCTGGCCCAGTTTGGAATCAACGCCAAAACCGTGATTGTGAACAACGGCTGGCAAGGGATGGTGCGCCAATGGCAGGAAGCCTTCTATGGTGAGCGCTACTCGTCTTCCAACATGGAAGTGGGGATGCCCAACTTTGGCAAGTTGGCCGAAGCCTTTGGCATCAAGGGCATTTTGGTGACGGAGCGCAGCCAGCTTGCGCCGGCCGTCGCAGAAATGCTGGCTTATGATGGCCCGGTGCTGTTGGATGTGCGGGTGCGGCGCGATGAAAACTGTTACCCGATGGTGGCTCCTGGTAAGAGCAATGCCCAAATGTTGGGTTTGCCGGAAGTGAAGCGGGAAACCCCCGTGAGCCACCAAACTTGCACCAACTGTCAGACGGATAATCACCCGAGCCACCAGTTCTGTTCCCATTGCGGGGCCAAGCTGTAGGGCTTGAGAGTTGGCTAGTAGCGTGACAGGCTTAAGGCATTGGGTCAAAGTTGCGGAGCCAGTCGTGGTAACAAGGGGCTTAAGCCCCTTGCTGCTTAACGATTAGGTGACGGTAACAATCATGTGCTTTGACCAAGCGAATTAAGGTAGCCGCGCTACTAGGAACTGTTGAAAAAGCCTGTTGGATTTATTGGATCTATCGAAGTTGGCTCTAGTTGGATCTAATAGACCGCTTTTGATGAGTCTATCCGATCAAAAACAATCAACAGGTTTCAACGGCCCGGCTCGCAATCACTGCCCAAGTCTGAAATTACAGCGGCGATCGACCCATTCTCCATACCCAGATCTACGCGATCGGGCTGGAGATGAGTTGATGGCCGCTCTTTGTTGTGGGTTTGGATTCCCGGTTTCCCGATTGCCCGATTGCCTGGCCCTCGCTGACGATCGCGTTACGGATCGCGCTCCTCAACCTATTTGATCTATTCAATGTTTGTTTGATGATTTGATCGATACTCCTCCTGGATATGGTTGCCATGCCCTCTGATTCGCCTTGCAATTCCCAAGCCCCATCCCCGATCGCCCCTGGAACCCCGATCGAGACTGCAACACCCAAGCGGCAATTACGGATGGAAAATAACGATCTAGGTAGTGATTTATACATCTCATGGGAGGACTATCACCGGGCGATCGAACGGTTAGCCTGTTCAGTGCATCAATCGGGCTGGGCATTTGACCAAATTGTCTGTTTAGCCCGTGGGGGCCTGCGAGTGGGTGATATTTTCTCGCGCCTGTTTCACAAACCCTTAGCCATTCTGTTTGCCAGTTCCTATGCCGGAGAGTTGGGGCGGGAACGGGGGCAGCTCAAATTTGCCCAAAGCTTGGCCATGACGGGCGATCGCCTGGGGCCGAGGGTGTTGGTGGTGGATGATTTGGCCGACTCGGGAGCAACCCTGAAGGCTTCGATTCAGTGGCTGCGCGATCGCTACGATCTCAGCGACCTGCGCACGGCCGTGATTTGGTACAAGGGCTGTTCATCGATCGCCCCGGATTATTACGACTGTTATTTACCCCATAATCCCTGGATTCATCAGCCATTTGAGCGTTATGACGTGATGGAACTGGCTGAGCTTGCTTCCTCGATCGAGGCAGATTAATCAAAGTTAACGACAATTCATGGGGCGATCGCATGACCGGGGGGCACCATTGGGGCATGTTACGCTTGAGGCGGAGCCTGAAATCTCGAAAATTCTCCGTAATTACTCGGATGACAAATCCAGTGCCATAATATTCTGAACATGACCAGATTCAACGATGGCAACCCCCTAGGGGGCTAAACCCCACTGAACCCTCCGTTAACTCTGTAATAACGTGGATGGTCAGTTCCGTTGTTCCGTTGCAATCCAGTTCCTTTCCTTCTCTGGTGGTTCCCGAATTCGGCTTTTGCGGAGGGACGCATCTGGATTCTGCCCTGCCATGATCGCGCTCCCGCTTGTATCCCTTGTCGTAGTAGAGGTTGGCTATGGAGAATCAACCGTCTCCCAGCACAGATCGATCGGTCTCAGGACAGCCAGCAGCGCGGCCCCGGTCGATCGGCCTTAAGCCCCTGGGTCAATACCTTGTGGAGGCGGGTTTGCTCGCGCCCGCTCAAGTCACGGTTGCTCTGAATGATCAGAGTGTGACGGGGTTGCGGTTTGGGGAAATTTTGTCGAAACGGGGTTGGGTTCGCGAGCAAACCATCGAATATTTCATGGACAAAGTGATCGAGCCGGAACGTCGATCGCTCCGTCAGTCCATGGCTGTGGCAACCCAGCGCACCAGTGCCGCCCGGGCCGCCGCGCCCGCCAGTCCCCACCGCAAAGGATTTGTGCGATCGGCCTCGACCTCGGTGGAACCTAACAAGCGGCCCCCGGCTCCCCCATCCGCCAGAATGCCGATTGCTGTGTCGGATCCGGCGGGCAGTTTCCGCACCGATGATGCTAGTTTGCGCCACCGCAAGCATTACGGCCCCACCAGCGCAAAAACCACGGCGGGCTTAACTCCACCGATGGTGAGGAGTCCCCGGAAATTACCACCTGTAATGGTGTGTCTGCGTCCGACGATTTTCGAGACGCGGCTGAGAACTTGGTCTGGATTGGCTAGCAAGTCGCTCAAGGTGAGTTAGAGTGCGACTAGGAATCATGAGGGCGTTTGGGTAGTGCCGTAA